>NZ_JBVHEH010000041.1:0-46240 GCF_055562955.1 Kitasatospora sp. NPDC015121 | reverse complement strand
TGTGGGGGGCGGGGGGGGCCCCCCCCCCGCGGGGTGGTTGTTGGGGGGGCCCCCCGCCCGGCCGGGGGGGGGCGCGCGCCGCCCGCCCCCCCGGGGGGGGGGGGCGGGCGGGGGGGGGGCGGGCCCCTCGCCGGGTTGACGCGTGCTCAGCCGCGGTCAGTCGAGCAGCCCGAGGCGGCGGGCGGCCGCCTCCGGGTCGATCGGGACGATCTGCGGCTGCGGCGCGCCGGCCACCGCCCAGTCCGGGTCTTTGAGGCCGTTGCCGGTGACGGTGCAGACGATCCGCTGGCCGGGGTCGACCAGGCCGGCCTCGGCCTTGGCCAGCAGGCCGGCCACCGAGGCGGCGGAGGCGGGCTCCACGAAGACGCCCTCCTGCGCGGCCAACAGCCGGTAGGCGGCCAGGATCTGACGGTCGGTCACCTTGTCGATCAGGCCGCCGGAGTCGTCCCGGGCGGCCAGCGCGTAGTCCCAGGAGGCCGGGTTGCCGATCCGGATCGCGGTGGCGATGGTCTGCGGCTTGAGCACCGGCGCGCCGTCCACGATCGGGGCCGAGCCGGAGGCCTGGAAGCCCCACATCCGGGGGGTGCGGGTGGCCAGGCCGTCCGCCGCGTACTCGCGGTAGCCCTTCCAGTAGGCGGTGATGTTGCCCGCGTTGCCGACCGGCAGGACGTGGACGTCGGGGGCGTCGCCGAGCATGTCGACGATCTCGAAGGCGGCGGTCTTCTGACCCTCGATGCGCACCGGGTTGACCGAGTTGACCAGGGCCACCGGGTACTTCTCGGAGAGCTCGCGGGCCAGCGTCAGGCAGTCGTCGAAGTTGCCGTCGACCTGCAGGATCCTGGCGCCGTGCACCAGCGCCTGGCCCATCTTGCCGAGGGCGATCTTGCCCTGCGGGACGAGCACGGCGGAGACCATGCCGGCCCGCACCGCGTAGGCGGCGGCGGAGGCCGAGGTGTTGCCGGTGGACGCGCAGATGACGGCCTGGGCGCCGTCCTCCTTGGCCTTGGAGATGGCCATGGTCATCCCGCGGTCCTTGAAGGAGCCGGTCGGGTTGGCGCCCTCGACCTTGAGGTAGACGTCGCAGCCGGTGCGCTCGGAGAGCACCTGGGCGGGGACGAGCGGCGTGCCGCCCTCCAGCAGGGTCACCACGGGGGTGGAGTCGGAGACCGGGAGGCGGTCGCGGTACTCCTCGATGAGGCCGCGCCACTGGTGGGTGTGGCTGCCTCGGACGGTGCTTTCGGCAATGGCGTTCATGGCGGCTTTCCTATTCCCCTTCGACCCGCATGATGCTGGCCACGTCGCGCACGCTGTCCAGTGCGCGGAGCTTGTCGACCGTCGCCGACAGGGCGGCGTCGGTGGCGCGGTGGGTGACCACGACGAGCGCGGCGTCGCCGTCGCGGCCCTGCTGGCGCACGGTGTCGATGGAGACGCCGTGCTCGGCGAAGACCGAGGCGACCTGGGCGAGCACGCCCGCGCGGTCGTCCACGTCGAGGCTGACGTGGTAGCGGGTGACCACGTCGTCCATCGCCTTGGCGGGCAGCTGGGCGTAGACCGAGTCGCCAGGGCCGGTGGCGCCGTTCAGCTTGTTGCGGCAGACCGCGACCAGGTCACCGAGGACCGCGGAGGCGGTCGGGGCGCCGCCCGCGCCGGGGCCGTAGAACATCAGCCGGCCGGCCGCCTCGGCCTCCACGAAGACCGCGTTGTAGGCCTCCCGGACCGAGGCCAGCGGGTGGCTGAGCGGGATCATCGCCGGGTGCACCCGGGCGGTGACCGAGGCGCCGTCGGCGGCCCGCTCGCAGATCGCCAGCAGCTTGACCACGCAGCCCATCTGCTTGGCGGAGGCGATGTCGGCGGCGGTGACCTCGGTGATGCCCTCGCGGTAGACGTCCGCGGCGGTGACCTTGGTGTGGAAGGCGATCCCGGCCAGGATGGCGGCCTTGGCGGCGGCGTCGAAGCCCTCCACGTCGGCGGTCGGGTCGGCCTCGGCGTAGCCCAGCGCGGTGGCCTCCTCCAGCGCCTCGGAGTACCCGGCGCCGGTGGAGTCCATCTTGTCGAGGATGAAGTTGGTGGTGCCGTTGACGATGCCGAGCACCCGGTTCACCTTGTCGCCGGCCAGCGACTCGCGCAGCGGGCGCAGCAGCGGGATCGCCCCGGCGACGGCGGCCTCGTAGTAGAGGTCGACGCCGGCCTCGGCGGCCGCGGCGTGCAGCTCGGCACCGTCCTTGGCGAGCAGCGCCTTGTTGGCCGAGACGACCGAGGCGCCGCCCGCGAAGGCTTTCAGGATCAGCGACTTGGACGGCTCGATGCCGCCCACCACCTCGATCACCACGTCGATGTCGTCGCGGCCGACCAGGGCCTCGGCGTCGGTGGTGAGCAGGTGCTCGGGCACCCCGGGGCGGGGGCGCCCGGGCCGGCGGACCGCGATGCCGGCGAGCTCGACCGGGGCGCCGATGCGCGCGGCGAGGTCGTCGGCCGTCGTCGTCATGATGCGCGCCACCTCGGAGCCCACCACACCACAGCCCAGCAACGCCACCTTCAGCGGGCGCGTACGCATCATCCGACTCCGCTCTGCATTCTTCGGTCCCCGCCGGGGTGCTCCGTCGCCCCCGGGGGCTTGTCTGTCCCCACCAGTCTCCGGGACTTTCCGCACGGATCTACGGCTGGTCCACGTTCTGAGACGAAAATTTCGTCAGCCGATATCGAGCCGCAGGAGATCCTCCTCCGTCTCCCGGCGGACGATCACCCGGGCGGCGCCGTCGGCGACGGCCAGCACGGGGGGCTTGAGGGCGTGGTTGTAGTTGCTCGCCATCGAGCGGCAGTAGGCGCCGGTCGCGGGCACCGCGATCAGGTCGCCGGGGGCCAGGTCGGCGGGCAGGAAGGCGTCCTTCACCACGATGTCGCCGGACTCGCAGTGCTTGCCGACCACCCGGGCCAGCATCGGCCCGGCCGTGCTGGTGCGGGAGACCAGCGCCACCGAGTACTCGGCGTCGTACAGCGCGGTGCGGATGTTGTCGGACATCCCGCCGTCCACGCTGACGTAGGTGCGCAGGCCCTCCAGCGCCTTGACGGTGCCGACCTCGTACAGCGTGAACGCGGTCGGGCCGACGATCGCCCGGCCGGGCTCGACCGAGATCCGCGGCGGCGTCAACTCGGCGGCGGCGCACTCGCGTCGGACGATGTCGGTGAGCGAGGCGGCGATCTCGGCGGGCTCGCGCGGGTCGTCCTCGGCGGTGTAGGCGATGCCCAGGCCGCCGCCCAGGTCGATCTCCGGCAGCTCGACGCCGTGCTCGTCGCGGACCTCGGCGAGCAGGCCGACCACCCGGCGGGCGGCCACCTCGAAGCCGGCGAAGTCGAAGATCTGCGAGCCGATGTGCGAGTGGATGCCGCGCAGCTCCAGCGCCGGCCGGGCCAGCACCCGGCGGACCGCCTCGGCGGCCAGGCCGCCGGAGAGCGAGAGGCCGAACTTCTGGTCCTCGTGCGCGGTGGCGATGAACTCGTGGGTGTGCGCCTCGACGCCGACGGTGATCCGGATCAGCACCGGCTGCCGGACGCCCTGCGCCCCGGCGATCTCGGCCAGCCGGTCGATCTCCTGGAAGGAGTCCACCACGATGTGGCCGACGCCGGCCTTCACGGCCTGCTCCAGCTCCTGCACCGACTTGTTGTTGCCGTGCAGCGCGATCCGCTCCCCCGGCATGCCGGCCGCCAGCGCCACGTGCAGCTCGCCGGAGGAGCAGACGTCGACGTTCAGGCCCTCCTCGTGCAGCCAGCGCACCACGGCCTTGGACAGGAACGCCTTGCCCGCGTAGTAGACGTCGGCGTCGGCGCCGAAGGCCTCCCGCCAGGCCCGGGCCCGGGCCCGGAAGTCGGCCTCGTCCATGACGTACGCGGGGGTGCCGAACTCGGCCGCCAGGGTGCGCACGTCGACGCCGCCGACGGTGACGACGCCGTCGGCGCCCCGGTCGACGGTGCGCGACCAGACCTTGGGGTCGAGGGCGTTCAGGTCGGCCGGCGGGGCCTGGTAGTGGCCCTCGGGCAGCACGTCGCCGTGACGGGGACCAGCGGGGTGGGCGGAGCGACTCATTGTCTGGAACTTTCACCTATGGCAAGGGGCGGCCACCGGTCGCCGTCGACCGGTCGCCGCCCCCTGCTGTGCCGCGCTTCGGGGGTGGTGCTGCTTACATCCGCTCGGGCGCCGAGACGCCCAGCAGGCGGAGGCCATTGGCCAGCGTCGTTCGCGTGGCGTCGGCCAGCCAGAGGCGGGCGTGCGTGAGGTCGGTGACCTCCTCGTCGCCCTTCGGCAGGATCTGGCAGTTGTCGTAGAACCGGTGGTAGGCGCGGGCCAGCTCCTCCAGGTACGTGGCCACGTGGTGCGGCTCGCGCAGTTCGCCGGCCTTGGCCAGCACCCGCGGGAACTCGCCGAGCTGGCCGAGCAGGTCGTTCTCCCACTCGGAGCTCAGCAGCTCCGGTTTGAAGTCCGCGCTGCGGACGATGCCCTTCTCCACGGCGTTGCGCTGGACCGCGCTCATCCGGGCGTGCGCGTACTGCACGTAGTAGACCGGGTTCTCCCGGGACGTGCTGGTCACCAGGTCGATGTCGATGGTGATGGTGGAGTCGGTGGACTGCCGCACCAGCATGTAGCGGGCGGCGTCCACGCCGATCCAGTCGATCACGTCGTCGATCGTGATGATGTTGCCCGCGCGCTTGGAGAGCCGGACCTCCTTGCCGTCGCGCAGCATCTTCACGAACTGGCCGATCATCACCTCGATGTTGCGGTCCATGTCGTCGCCGGCGCAGGCCGCGATGGCCTTCAGGCGGTTGACGTAGCCGTGGTGGTCGGCGCCGAGCATGTAGACCGAGACCTCCGCGCCCCGGTCCCGCTTGCTCAGGTAGTAGGCGGCGTCGGCGGCGAAGTAGGTGGTCTCGCCGTCGGCCTTGATCAGGACGCGGTCCTTGTCGTCGCCGAAGTCGGTGGTGCGCAGCCAGATCGCGCCGTCCCGGTCGAAGACGTGGCCCTGCTCGCGCAGCCGCTCGATGGCCTTCTCGACGGCGCCGGAGTCGTGCAGGGTCCGCTCGGAGAACCAGGTGTCGAAGTGCACCCCGAACTCGGCCATCGAGCGCTGGATCTCGGCGACCATCAGCTTGAGGCCCTCGGTGCGGAACGCCTGGAGCTGCTCGTCCTCGGGCAGGTCGAGCACGCCGGGCAGGCCGTCGGTGACGGCCTTGGCGATGTCGGTGATGTACTCGCCGACGTAGCCGTCCTCGGGGACGGGCTGCCCGTTGGCGGCGGCCTTGAGCGACTTGGCGAACTTGGTGATCTGCACGCCGGCGTCGTTCAGGTAGTACTCGGTCGCCACCTCGGCGCCGGTCGCCTTCAGCACCCGGGCCAGCGAGTCGCCGACGGCGGCCCAGCGGACGCCGCCGATGTGGATCGGGCCGGTCGGGTTCGCCGAGACGAACTCCAGGTTGATCCTCAGGCCCTTGAGCGCCTCGTTGCGGCCGTACGCCTCGCCCGCCTCGACGATGGTGCGCGCCAGTTCGCCCTGGGTGGCGGCGTCCAGCGTGATGTTCAGGAAGCCGGGGCCGGCGATGTCGACCCTCGCGACGCCGGTGATCCCGCGCAGGCGCCCGGCCAGGACCTCCGCGACGGCTCGCGGCGGCTTGCCGGCCGGCTTCGCGAGCTGGAGGGCCACGTTGGTGGCGTAGTCGCCGTGGTCCCTGTTCTTGGGCCGCTCGACCGTGACGTGCTCGGGCACGTCGACGGTCAGCTCGCCGGCCTGGGCGGCGGCGAGGACGGCGGCCTGGACTGCCTGGGAGAGTTCTGCGGGTGTCACGGTGCCCAGCCTAGGCGAGAGGGGGGACCGGGCCGCCACTCGGTTTGTCCGCCGTGCCCCGCGTGGCGCCGCCGGGCGTGCTTCGTCTCGTCGGACGTCGCCGCTGGCGGGCACTTCTCACGGCCGCGGCTCGTCCGGCCGGACGAGTTCCTGCGGCTGTTCGCCCAGGGCTGAATCGCGGGGCGTCCGCGCGACCGGCTGCGCCTGGCCCCCGAAGTCGTACGCGAAGGGCCGCCCGGTCGGCCCCGCCGCCGCCCCCGCCCGCAGCCGGCGCACCAGCGCGACCAGCTCCGCCGGGTCGAAGGGCTTGGCCAGGTAGCCGTCCACCCCCACCGACTGCCCGCGTTCCAGGTCGGCGGGCGTGCAGGCGCTCACGATCGCGATCGGCAGGTGCGCGGTGTCCCGCGAGGCGCGCAGCCGGGCCGCCGTCCGCAGGCCGTCCAGCCGGGGCATCACCACGTCCAGGGTGACCACGTCCGGCGCGACCCGGCGGACCACCTCCAGGCACTCGGCACCGTCGGCGGCGGTCACCACCTCGAAGCCCTCCAGCTCCAGGTTGACCCTGATCAGTTGGCGGATCACCTCGCTGTCGTCCACCACGAGGACCCGCCCCGACGCCGCCGCCACACTTGCCGAGGGTAGCCGCGCCGCGCCTCCCGCGTCCGGCCTTTCGGCGAGTTGTCGGACCGCCCGCCGGCCCGCGGCCGGCCGACGACGGGCCGGCGACCGGCCCGGTGGAAACCCGTGCACGGAGCACGCAGTTTCCCTGGTAGTGTTTTCCCCGTCAGGCCGGGCAGCGCCGCTAGGTCAGCCCAGGCCCCCGTAGCTCAGGGGATAGAGCACCGCCCTCCGGAGGCGGGTGCGTAGGTTCGAATCCTACCGGGGGCACTTCGCGCGAAGTGCGTGTGACAGAGGCTCAGATCCAGACGGATCTGGGCCTTTTCGCTTCTCCGCCCCGGGCCCGCTCAGCCCGCCCGGGCGAGCAGTTCGGCGATGGTGTGGTCGAAGGCGGCGCTGTAGGAGGTGTCGTCGGTGTCGCCGCCCTGCTGGTAGCCGCCGATGACGCCGACGACCTGGCCGGTGGCGGTGTCGACGAAGGGGCCGCCGCTGGTGCCGCCGGGGAAGGCGGGGCAGTCGATGCGGCGCTGGTAGGTGTCCTGGCGGCTGGTGGTGTTGGTGCAGCGGACCGGG
This sequence comes from Kitasatospora sp. NPDC015121, assembly GCF_055562955.1. Classification (NCBI taxonomy): domain Bacteria; kingdom Bacillati; phylum Actinomycetota; class Actinomycetes; order Kitasatosporales; family Streptomycetaceae; genus Kitasatospora; species Kitasatospora sp. NPDC015121. Next base: position 39,218 of record NZ_JBVHEH010000041.1, on the reverse strand, counting down.
AGTTCGGCCTTGGCGGGGTAGCCGTGGAGGCGCACGGTGGCGGTCCACGAGGCGTCGGTGCCCAGCGGGTTGCCGCCGACGACGTCCTCGACCTGGCGGCCGCCGGCGGGGGCGACGGCGAGGATCGCGAAGTCCTCGTCGGGGTCGCCGTTCGCCCGCCAGCCGTCCGCCGTGTAGACCTCGGTGACCTGCCAACTGCCGTACGGGGCCCGGCCGTCGCGGTAGCCGGGGGCGAAGCTGACGCCGTTCGCGCTGGAGAGGCAGTGCGCGGCGGTGAGGATCAGGTTGCGGCCGGGGCTGTCGATGACGCTGGCGGTGCAGAAGTGGTGGCCGGCCGCGGTGGGGCCGGAGAAGAGGACGCCGACCCGGCGGGACTCGGCGTCGTCGGGGGCGGTGGTGGTGACGCCGAGCGGGGTGTCGGGGGGCGCGGTGGGCGGCGCCAGCAGGGTGGGGCCCGGTTCGGGGGCGCTCAGCAGGGCGGCCTCGGGGGCGCCGGGGGTCGGCGAGGGAGTGGACGCGGGGGTGGGAGTGGGCGCGGGGGTGGGCGGGACGGCGGGGACGGCGAGCGCGACGCTGTCCGAGCTGGGCCGCCTCGCGTCCTCCAGGTGGACGGTGAACAGGCCGGCGGCCGCGGTGACGCCGACGACGCCGACGGCGAGGACGGAGGTGAGCGCGGTCGGCCGCAGGGTGCGTCGTCCGTCCGGCCTGCTGTGTGGTCCCATCCGCTGCCCCGCTCCCACCGGTCCTGTCATGGCGGTGCCCGTCTTCCCCGCCCGGCTCCCAATATCCGCCGCCGGGCTGGGAAAGCCGTCATCACCGGCTGGGAGACGGGTGAGATTTCCGGCGGCGTGCAGCAGCGTCCCACGGTCGGGGACGGACGGCGGGGTCCGACACCCGGGTGCGGACCGGTGGGGTCAGACCGAGGCGCGGGTCTCCGCGGAGGCGTCCTCGCCGCGGGCCTCGCCGGGGGCGGGGCGGTGGTCGATCATCAGGAAGGCGATCACGGCGGCGGCCAGCAGGATGGCCATCGCGACGGCGGTGGCGACGGCGTAGCCGTGCACCGCGCCCTCGGCCCGGACCAGCGGGTCGGTGGGGTTGCGGGCGGCCAGGTAGGTGGCGGTGACGCTGGCGGCGACGGTGTTGAGCAGCGCGGTGCCGATCGAACCGCCGACCTGCTGGGCGCTGTTGATGATGGCGGAGGCGGCGCCGGTCTCCTGCGGGGCGACGCCGAGGGTGGCCAGGCTCATGGTGGGCATGAAGACCAGGCCCATGCCGAGGCCGAGCAGCAGTTCGGCGGGCAGCACCATGGTGGCGTAGGGGCTGTCGACCCGGAGCTGGGTCAGCCAGGCCATGCCGCCGGCGCCGAGCAGCAGGCCGGGGACGACCAGGTTGCGGGTGGGGACGCGGGTCATCAGCCGGGAGGCGAGGCCGGCCGCGCTGGCCACGATGGCGGCGGTCATCGGCAGGAAGGAGACGCCGGCCTTGATCGGCGAGTAGCCCTTGATCACCTGCAGGTAGTAGGTGAGGAAGAGGAACAGGCCGAACATGCCGATCACGGCGAGACCGACGGCGAGCGCGCCGCCGGCCCGGTTGCGGTCGCCGATCAGGTGCATCGGCAGCAGGGCGTGCTCGGTGCGCCGTTCGACCAGGGCGAAGACGGCGAGCAGGGCGACGCCGCCGCACAGCGCGGTCAGCACCAGCCAGTCGCCCCAGCCGCGGGAGACCGCCTCGGAGGTGCCGTACACGAGGGCGAGCAGCCCGCCGCAGCCGAGCACCGCGCCGGGCAGGTCGAGCCGGATCCGGCGGGAGCGGTCGACGTGGTCGCGCACCAGCAGGGAGGACGCGGCGACGGCGGTGCCGACCGCGATCGGCACGTTGACGTACAGGCACCAGCGCCAGGACAGGTACTCGGTGAGCAGGCCGCCGGTGATCAGGCCGATCGCGGCGCCGCCGCCGGCCAGCGCGCCGAAGACGCCGAAGGCGGTGGCGCGTTCGCGCGGGTCGCGGAAGGTGACGGAGAGCAGCGCGAGCGCGGACGGGGCGAGCAGCGCGCCGAAGGCGCCCTGCAGGGCGCGGGCGGCGAACAGCATGCCGCCGGTGGTGGCGAAGCCGCCGAGGCCGGAGGCGAGGGCGAAGCCGAGCAGGCCGGTCAGGAAGGTCCGCTTGCGGCCGAACAGGTCGCCGATCCGGCCGCCGAGCAGCAGCAGGCCGCCGAAGGCCAGCGTGTAGGCGGTGATCACCCACTGCCGGTTCGCGTCGGAGATGCCGAGCGCCTGCTGCGCGGACGGGAGGGCGATGTTCACGATCGTCGCGTCGAGGACGATCATCAGCTGGGCGATGGCGATGACCGCCAGGGCCCACCAGCGGCGCGGGTCCGCCGCGGGGGTGTCGGGGGCGTGCCGGGAGGTCACCGTGGGGCCGCCTTCCGCCGATCGGGAGTGGGCTGGACGCGTACGGCGCTCTCTCCAGGGAAGCCCTCGAACGGGGTCGCGGCAAGGCGTTCTGTCCGGTTGTGTCAGCATTCGGGACGGCGGGTCCCCGGGTGCCCGGCCGCATCGGCCACCCGGGGGAGGTCCGTCAGAGCGCGCCGAGCTCGGTGACCAGGTCGTCCAGGCCGAGCGAACCCTGGGAGAGCGCCGCCATGTGCCAGGCCTTGGCGTCGAACGCGGCGCCGCGCGCCTCGGCCGCCGCCCGGGCCGCGTCCCGGCCGCGCAGCCAGGCCCGCTCGCCGAGCTTGTAGCCGATCGCCTGGCCGGGCAGGCCGAGGTAGCGCACCAGCTCGCTGTCCAGGAAGTCGCTGGACAGGCCGCAGTACGAGCCGAAGAAGGCGCGGGCCGGTTCGGGCGTCATCGGCTCGCCGGGGGCGAACGGCGAGTCGGCCGGGAAGTCCAGTTCGGCGTGCATGCCGATGTCGACGATCACCCGCAGCGCCCGCATCATCTGGGCGTTCAGGTAGCCGAGGCGGTGGCCCGGGTCGGTGAGGTAGCCGAGCTCGTCCATCAGGCGCTCGGCGTACAGCGCCCAGCCCTCCATGTTGGCGCTGACCCCGCCCAGGGTGACCTGGTAGGTGGAGAGCCGGTCGGCGACGTACGTCCACTGCGCGAGCTGCAGGTGGTGGCCGGGGACGCCCTCGTGGTACCAGGTGGAGACCAGGTCCCACTCGGGGAACGACTCGCGGCCCAGGGTGGGCAGCCAGGTCCGGCCGGGGCGGGAGAAGTCCAGCGAGGGCTGGGTGTAGTAGGGGGCGGCGGCGCTGCCGGGCGGGGCGATCCGCGACTCGACCCTGAGCAGCGGCTCGGCCAGGTCGAAGTGGGTGCCCTGGAGGTCGTCGATCGCCCGGTCCATCAGGCCCTGCAGGTACTCCTGCACGGCCTGCTCGCCGCGGACCGCCGGGCCGTCGGTCTCCAGCCACTTCATCGCCTGCATCGGGGTGTGGCCCGGACGGACCCTCTCCGCCTCGGCGCGCATCTGCGCGTCCAGCTCGTGGAACTGCTCCCAGGCCCAGCGGTAGGCCTCGTCCAGGTCGAGCTCGGCGCCCGTCCAGTAGCGCACCCAGCGGGTGTAGCGCTCGCGGCCGACCGCGTCGGGGGTGCCCTTGGCGGCCGGGCCGTAGACGTCGCGCAGCCAGTCGCGCAGCTCGGCGAGGGAGGCGGTGGCCTCGACCGCGGTGGCGGTCAGCGGCTCGCGCAGGTGCGCGGGGGCGGCGGCGACCAGTTCGCCGAACCAGCCGCCGGGGGTGTCGCCGTCGATCCACTCGCCGAACTGGCCGACCACGGTCTCCACCTGGCGCGGCGCCGAGAACAGCTCGCGCCGGACGCCCTCCTCCAGGCTCTGCCGGTACTGGGCCATCGCCTGCGGGAAGCGGGCCAGCCGGCGGCCCAGGCGCTGCCAGTCCTCGTCGGTGTCGGTGGGCAGCAGGGTGAACATCTCGCGGGTGTTGTGCACCGGGGAGCCGAGGTTCCGGACGCTGCGGAGGTTCTCGCCCGCGTCGTGCACGGCGAGTTCGGCGGTCAGCCGCTCGCGCAGCAGCCGGGCGCAGCGGCGCTCGGCCTCGTCCTCGACCGGGCCGGCCGCCTCCAGCGCGTCGAGCGCCGCCAGGGTGCGGCGGGCGAGTTCGGCGGTGGCTTCGATGCCGGCCGCGGACAGGTCGGGGAGCCGGTCGTCCTCGGGGTTGAGGCCGAGGTAGACCGCGGTCAGCGGGTCGGCGTCGGCGAGCGCCTGGACGTAGGAGTCGGCGAGGCGGCGCGGGGTGGGGCCGCTCGGGTGAGGGACGTTCAGTTCATGAGCCATCCGGCCATCCTGTCGTAGCCGCAGGCGAATTCAACCCCTGTCGGGTATCGGCGTCGTCACCCCCGGACAGGGGTCAGCCGGCGGAGGCTGCGCCACGGGTCCCAGGCCGGCCGGCCGCGGGTGATCGGGCGGAACGCCAGGCCGATCAGCACCGAGCAGAAGTGCCCCAGATCGGTGAAGGTGTGCGAGAGCAGCAGCGGTACCAGGTAGAACGCGACCAGTCCGCACCCGTACACCCAGCGCCACGCCCCGGCCAGCGCGTACGTCAGGACGCCCTCCACCCCGGCCAGCGCGTACGACACGCCGACGTCCACCGTGGTCGACATGTTCGGCGGCAGCACCTGGTGGTGGACGCCCCAGGCGACCACGCCCTCGCTGACGAAGGTCGCCAGCACGTGCGCGGTCAGCGCGACGGTCAGCCAGCGGCGGGTGCCGAGCCAGCGCTCGGCCGGCACGTGGAAGAGGTGGAAGACGACGAAGTAGAAGAGGAAGTTCGACTGCTCGGTCCAGATCAGGCTGGCCAGCAGGGCGTGCACCGGGCGCGAGGAGAGCTGGTCGAGGTTGGTGGAGCGCTTCTGCAGGAAGTAGTCCAGCGCCGCCGGGTCCATCCGCGCCACCACGAAGCTGGTGAGCGCCAGCAGCAGCAGCCACACGTACGTCCCCGGGGACTTCCCGACCCACCGCCGCACCGCCCGCACCCACCGCACCGGCCGCTCCTCGCCGCGACGTGACCCGAGACCTGCCCACAGTCTGCCGCCGCCCCGGACCCGCCCGGCGGGGACCCGCCGGTGACGGCCGTGCGGAAGAAGTGCGGCGGCCCGCCCGAGGTCTACCCTGGCACGCATGGCAGCGACCCCCTCCCCCGTCGAGGAGCCCGTCGACGACCCCACCGCCGCGCAGCGCCCCCGCCGCGCCGCCTACCGGCGCCTGCCCGTCCAGCAGCGGCGCGAGCAGCTGATCGCCGTCGCCCTGGAGCTCTTCGCCTCCCGGCCGCCCGAGGAGGTCTCGCTCGACGACGTCGCCGAGGCCGCGGGGGCCTCCCGGCCGCTCGTCTACCGCTACTTCGCCGGCGGCAAGCAGCAGCTGTACGAGGCGGCGCTGCGCAGCGCCGCCTCCGCGCTCACCACCCGCTTCACCGTCGAACCCACCGACGGCACCCCCACCCAGCAGCTCGGCGCCGTGCTGCACCGCTACTTCGACTTCGTCGGCGAGCACGCCGCCGGGTACGGCGCGCTGCTGCGCGGCGGCTCGGTCGTCGAGACCGCCCGCACCTCGGCGATCGTCGACGACGTGCGGCGCGCGGCGCTCCGGCGCACCCTGCGCTACCTGGGCGTGCGGGAGGCCGGGCCGCGGCTGACCCTGCTGGTGCGCTCCTGGATCTCGGTGGTCGAGGCCTCCGCGATCAGCTGGCTGGACGAGGGGCGGCAGATCCCGGCCGACTCGCTCTGCGCCTGGCTGGTCGACCAGTTCGTGGTGATGGCGGCGGCCACCGCCGTCCGCGACGCCCAGACCGCGGAGGTGCTGCACGGCTGGCTCCGGCTGGAGACCCCCGAGAGCCCGGCGGGCGTGCTGATCGCGCGGCTGCGGGACATGGGGCTCTGAGGGCGGGGCGGAGGACCGGGGGCCCGTGGAACGGCGGGTCCCCGGCGGGGCCTTCGGCCGTTCCTACGCCTGGCCGAGGGTGGTCTCCTGGCGGCCGAGGCGGGTGACTTCGAGGGCGACCTCGTCGCCGGCCCGCAGGAACGGGGTGCCGGGGCGGCCGAGGGTGACGCCGGCGGGGGTGCCGGTGATGACGACGTCGCCGGGGTCGAGGCGCATGAAGTGGGTGAGGTAGCGGACGGTCTCGTGCACCGGGAAGATCATCTCGGCGGTGCTGCCGTCCTGCCGGAGTTCGCCGTTGACCCACAGGCGCAGGTCGAGGGCCTGCGGGTCGCCGACCTCGTCGGGGGTGACCAGCCAGGGGCCGAGCGGGGTGAAGGTCTCGGCGGACTTGCCCTTGTCCCACTGGCCGCCCCGGTCGAACTGGAAGGCGCGCTCGGTGACGTCGTTGGCGGCCGCGTAGCCGGCGATGATCGCGGCGGCGTCGGCCGGGGTGTCCAGGTAGCGGCCGGTGCGGCCGATGACGACGGCGAGTTCGACCTCGTAGTCGGTCTTCTCGCCGCCGCGCGGGACGAGCACCTGGTCGTGCGGGCCGACCAGGGTGTTGGTGGGCTTGAGGAAGACCACCGGCTCGGCCGGGATCGCGGCGCCGGCCTCGGCCGCGTGGTCGCGGTAGTTGAGGCCGATGCCGACGATCTTGCCGGGGCGGGCGACCGGCGGGCCGACGCGTTCGCCGGTGAGGTCGGTGACGGGGAGCGCGGCGAGGTCGAGCGCCGCCGGGTCGAGGGTGGCGAGGAAGGCGCCGTCCAGGTCGGGGGTGAGCGGGCGCAGGTCGCGGGCGGTGCCGTCGGGTGCGAGTACGACCGGTCGTTCTGCGCCCGCAGGGCCCACGCGGAGGAGCTTCACTGCACGTCACCACCTGTTCGTCGGGGGCGGGTCGTCCCCGCCCCGGTGCATCGAGGTATATCAGGGGCGCTCACCTGCGGAACAGCGGTGCCGCTTCGGCCAATTCCTCCCAATCGGAGGCGGGACGGCGGGAGCCGAATCATCGACCCGCACCCTTGACACCGCGCTCCCCCGGCACACCGCGCTCCCCCGGCCGGTCAGGTCTCGCGCTGCGGGCGGTACGCGGACTCCTCGACGCCGAACGTCCAGGCGACGCCGGCCCGGGCGGTGCGGGTGCCGGGCGGGACGCGCAGGTAGTAGGTGCGGTGGGTGCCGTCCGGCTCGGGGGTGGAGTTGACCACCTCGACCATCACCACCGGCTCGTCGTCCGGGAGTTGGATCCGCCACAGGACGCCGGTCTCGTCCCGGTGCAGCGGTTCGGCGCCGGACTCGGCGAGGTAGCGGTCGTAGCCGAAGTGCTCCAGCATGACCCGGCGCAGCTCGGCGTTCTCCTCGGCCCGGATCCGCTCGGGGGTGAGGCCGGTCAGCTGCTCCGGGAAGTCCGCGGGGACGGGCATGCCGCGCCAGGCGTGCAGCGCGAAGCCGTCGGCGTAGGCGAGGGCGGGGCCGTCGGCGCGGTCGAGCCGGCCGGCCTCGTCGCGGTGCAGGGCGGTGGGGCGTTCGCTGAGCAGCACGGTGCGCTCGTACGGCCACCACCAGCCGGTCTGGCGGGCGACGCCGGCCAGCGCGGCGAGGGCGGCGTCGCCGGTGCCGGCGGTGTCGAAGGCGGCGAGCCAGGCGGCGTCGTGCTGGCCGGCCACCGCGTCCAGCAGGAGCAGCCGGACCCGGCCGCGCTGTTCGGCGGCGACCGCCCGGACCGCCCGGTTCTCGGGCTTGCGGGCCTCGTGCCAGTCGGTGATCTGCTCGGGCTCGGGGGCGAAGTGGTCGAGCAGCGCGGTGCGGACCCGCTCGGCAGGCAGCGTGGTGGTGGCGGCGAGTTCGGCGCCGGTGGTGGCCCAGAGCGCGGCCCAGCCGGCCGGGCCGTGCGCGGCGAGGGCGCCGGTGCGGGCCCGCTCCCAGGCGGCGGTGCGTACCTGCTCGCGCACGCTCGCCCCGAACTCGGCGCGCCGCTCCAGGAGTTCGGCGACGGCGGCGCGCGGCGAGGGGTGCCAGCGGAACTCGACCGGCTCGGCGAGCCCGGCGGCCCGGTAGGCGTCCTTGACGGCCTGCTCGGCGGTGGCCCGGTCGGCGGGCCCGGTGGCGGCGGCGACCGCCCGCCAGTGGGCCACCGCGAGGTCGGCGGGACGGCCGGTCAGCTGGCTGCTCATCAGTTCTCCGGGTGCTGGGTCTGGTACGGGCGGCGGGGGACGGCGGGGCTCAGTCGGCGACCATGCGGACGGCGCCGGGTGTGTACTCGCGCTGCCGGACCACCCGGAACCAGCCGGCCGGCAGCGCGATCGCCGCGTGCTCCTCGTGCACGACCCGGCCGCCCTCCGGCAGGTGCAGCCAGGAGAACGAGAACGGGCCGCCCTCGCGGACGAGTTCGCCCGGGCCGAGCACCGCGTGGGCGTGCCCGGTCACCTCGCCGAGGGCCAGCACCAGCCGGCCCCGGCCGTCCCGCGGCTGGCGCGCCATCGACGCGACGGCGGCCGGGACGGCCCCCGGCTCGACCGGAACGATCAGTACGTCACCCTGGCGGTACACGGGGCCTCCCGCGGTCCGGTCCGGCCCGCTGCCGAACGCCGTGCCCCGCAAACTAGGCCGTGCCACCGACAACCGGACGCCCGTCGCCTCCTTCGTGCGGGTGAACGTCACGGGCGCCTGGTAGACAGGTCTCCGGCCCGTCCCGGGCGTCACCGAAGCACCGCAGCGGCACCACGACCCCTCCAGCGAGGAGCAGCGCATGGCCATCAACGAGCACGCCAAGGAGTTCCACGGCCTCCCGGTCACCGACTTCCGCACCGCCCGGGAGAAGGGTGACCTCCCGCCCGCGGGCGGCACCGCCTGGCGGGTCGGCCTGGACTGGGACGACGAGGAGGACTTCGCCACGCTCTGGGGGAAGTTCCTGGACGCCGTCGACCCGGCCGGGGTCAGTGCGCTGGTGCTGGGCCGCTGGTTCGCGGAGGAGCCGGAGTCGCTCTCCGAGGCGCTGCCGCTGGTCGTGGCGGCGGCCGACCGGCTGCCCGCGCTGCGCGCGCTGTTCCTCGCCGACGTGACGTACGAGGAGTGCGAGATCTCCTGGATCCAGATGTGCGACATCACGCCGGTGTTCGAGGCCTTCCCGCTGCTGGAGGAGCTGGTGGTGCGCGGCTCCAGCGAGGACTACGAGGACACCGAGCGGCTCGCCCTGACGCCGCTGCGGCACGAGCACCTGAAGGCGCTGCGGTTCGAGTCCGGCGGCCTGCCCGCCTCGGTCGTCCGGGCGGTCGGCGCCTGCGACTTCCCCGCGCTGGAGAAGCTGGAGCTGTGGCTGGGCGTCGACAACTACGGCGGCGACTGGACGATGGAGGACCTCGCGCCGTTCCTGTCCGGCGCCCGGCTGCCCGCGCTGACGCACCTGGGCCTGCAGGACTCGGTGTTCCAGGACCGGATCGCCGAACTGGTCGCCCAGGCACCGGTGGTGCCCCGGCTGACCGGCCTGTCGCTGTCCATGGGCGCGTTCACCGACGAGGGCGCGGCGGCGCTGCTGGAGGGCCAGCCGCTCACCCACCTGAAGACCCTGGACCTGCACCACCACTACCTCACCCCCGGCATGCAGCAGCGCCTGCGCGACGCGCTGCCCGGCGTCGAGCTCGACCTGTCCGGCGCCGAGGACCCGGGCGACAACTGGCGCTACGTCGCCATCTCCGAGTAGCCGGGAGGCACCGTCGTGACCGCGCACCAGCTGGTCGTCCTGGGCTGCCCGGGGCACCGCCGGGTCACCCTGTTCGCCGCCGCGGCCCGCGCCGCCGGGCTGCCGGAACCCGCCGTGCTGCCCTGGTCGGCCGTGCTGCGCGGGCGGTACGAGCTGCCGCCCGGCGCGGTGGTCCGGATCGACTCGCCCGGCGAGGACCCGGAGGCCGACCTGCTGCTGCGCGGCCCCGCGCTCGGCCCGGGCTACGCCCCGACCCGGGTCGAGGGCGGCCCCGCCTGGTACGCGGGCGTCACCTCGGCGCTGCGCGCGCTGGCCGCCCGGCCCGGGGTGCGGCTGCTCGGCGACCCGGACGAGATCGCCACCATGTTCGACAAGCGGCGCACGCACGCCCTGCTGGCCGCCGCCGGGGTGCCGGTGCCGCCCGCGCTGCCCGGCGGCCCGCCGGCCGACTACGCCGAGCTGCGGGAGCGGCTGGCGGCCGCCGGGATGCGCCGGGTGTTCCTGAAGCCGGTGCACGGCTCCTCCGCGTCCGGCGTGGTGGCGCTGGAGTACGGGCCGGGCGGCCGGGTCCAGGCCACCACCTCGGTCGAGGTCGCCCCGGACGGGCTGCACAACTCGCTCGCCGTCCGCCGCTACCGCACCGAGGCGGAGGTCGCCGGGCTCGTCGACCGCCTCGCCCCCGAGGGCCTGCACGTCGAACGCTGGGTCCCGAAGTCCGACCAGGGCGGCCGCCCCGCCGACCTGCGGGTCCTGGTCGTCGGCGGCCGCGCCACCCACGCGGTGGTCCGCACCAGCCGCCACCCCATGACCAACCTCCACCTCGGCGGCCGCCGGGGCGAGACCGCCCTCGCCCGCGCCGCGGCCGGCGACCACTGGCCCGCGCTGCTCGCCACCGCCGAAGCCGCCGCCCGCCGCTTCCCCCGCTCCCCCATGGTCGGCGTCGACCTCCTCCCGCACTCCCACTGGCGCCGCACCCTGGTCGCCGAGGTCAACGCCTTCGGCGACCTCCTCCCCCGCCTCCCCGGCCTCCCCGACGGCCCCGCCCCGGGACTCGACACCTACGCCGCCCAGCTCGCCTCCCCGGCCTACGCGGGGGGACGGACCGGCGGCCCGGAACCGCGACGGCCGTCCCGTGCCGCTCCCGGCCGGGACGGCACCCTGAACACCCGCTCCACGGAGGCACCCGCGTGATCCCCGACATGAACCGGATCGTCGGTTCGCACGACCTCCTGCTGGTCACCCTCGACACCCTCCGCTTCGACGTCGCCGCCGAGCTCCTCGCCGCCGGCCGCCTCCCGAACCTGGCGGGGGTCCTGCCGCCCACCGGCTGGGAGCGGCGGCACGCGCCGGGCAGTTTCACGTACGCCGCGCACCAGGCGATCCTGGCCGGGTTCCTGCCCACGCCCGCGTCGCCGGACGGTCCGCACCCGCGGCTGTTCGCGGCGCGCTTCGCCGGCTCGGAGTCGACCGAGCCGCGCACCTGGGTGTTCGACGCGCCGGACCTGCCGACGGCCCTCGCCGGGGCGGGGTACCGGACGGTCTGCATCGGCGGGGTGGGGTTCTTCAACAAGCGGGGGCCGCTCGGCTCGGTGCTGCCGAACCTGTTCCAGGAGAGCCACTGGGCACCGGAGCTGGGCGTTCCGTCGCCGACCTCCTTCGAGTCGCAGGTGGCCGTCGCGGAGCGGGTCGCGGCCGAACAGCCCGGCGACCGGCCGCTGTTCCTGTTCGTGAACGTCTCGGCGCTGCACCAGCCGAACTGGTTCCACCTGCCGGGCGCGACCCGCGCGGACGGGGACAGCCGGGCGACCCACGCCGCCGCGCTGGAGTACGTGGACGCGCACGTGGGGAGGCTGTTCGCGGCGATGAGCGCCCGGCGCCCGTGCTTCGCGATCGTCTGCTCGGACCACGGCACCGCGTACGGCGAGGACGGGTACACCGGCCACCGGATCGGTCACGAGGTGGTCTGGACCGTCCCGTACGCGCACTTCACCCTCCCCGCCACGCCGCAGGAGCCCCGATGAGCACCGCCACCACCGTCGAGTCCCCGTACCAGAGCTACGTCTACGCGTACCCGCACAAGACGGCGTACCGCCCGCTGCCGGAGCGGCCGCAGCTCGCGGAGCTGTGGCGGGGCGAGAAGCAGGACGCGCTCTCGCTCTACCTGCACGTGCCGTTCTGCGAGGTGCGGTGCGGGTTCTGCAACCTGTTCACCCGGATCGGCAGCCCGGAGGGGCTGACCACGGCGTACCTGGACGCGCTGGAGCGGCAGGCGGCGCAGGTGCGCGAGGCGCTGGCGCCGGACGCCCGGTTCGCGCTGGCGGCGTTCGGCGGCGGGACGCCGACCTACCTGTCCGCGGCCGAGCTGGAGCGGCTGTGCGACATCGCCGAGGCGCGGATGGGCGCGGACCTGCGGGCGGTCCCGCTCTCGGTGGAGGCCTCGCCGGACACCGCGACGGCGGACCGGCTGCGGGTGCTGGCCGAGCGCGGGACGACCCGGCTGAGCCTGGGCGTGCAGTCGTTCCTGGACGGGGAGGCCCGGGCGGCGGTGCGCCCGCAGAAGCGGGCGGCGGTGGAGGCGGCGCTGGAGCGGGTGCGGGCGGCCGGCTTCCCGGTGCTGAACATCGACCTGATCTACGGCATCGACGGCCAGACCCCCGCCAGCTGGGTCGCGTCCCTCGACGCGGCGCTGCGCTGGCAGCCGGAGGAGCTGTACCTGTACCCGCTGTACGTCCGCCCGCTGACCGGCCTGGGCCGGCACGCCGGGGCCGGGGCGGACCCCGCGTGGGACGCCCGGCGGCTGGCGCTGTACCGGGCGGGCCGGGACCACCTGCTGGCCGAGGGGTACGAGCAGGTGTCGATGCGGATGTTCCGCCGGGCGGGCGCGGCGCGCGCGAGCGCGGGCGAGTACGCCTGCCAGACCGACGGCATGGTGGGCCTGGGCTGCGGGGCGCGCTCGTACACCTCGCGGCTGCACTACTCCTTCGACTACGCGGTGGACGCCCGCGAGGTGCGCCGGATCATCGACGACTACGTGGCCGCGCCGGACTTCTCCCGGGCCGAGCTGGGCTGGGTGATGACGGACGAGGAGACCCGCCGCCGCCACCTGGTGCAGTCGCTGCTGCAGGGCGAGGGCGTCGACCTGGCGGCCTACCGGGAGCGCTTCGGCGGCGCCCCGGAGCTGGACTTCCCGGCCGAGCTGGCCGAGTTCGCCGCCCGCGGCTGGCTGTCCGGGGCCGAGGAGGGCCGGCTGCGGCTCGGCCCGGAGGGCCTGGCCTGGTCGGACGCGGTGGGCCCGAGGCTGTTCTCGGCGGCGGTGCGCGCCGCCATGGCGGAGTACGAGGCCAAGTGAGCGAGCACCTGACCCTCCTCTACCGGGGCCCGCTGTCCTCCTGCGACTACGACTGCCCGTACTGCCCGTTCGCCAAGCGGCGCGACACCCCGGAGCTGCTGCGCGCCGACCGGGCGGCGCTGGAGCGGTTCACGGCCTGGGCGGCGGCCTACCGGCACGGCCGGCTGTCGGTGCTGTTCACGCCGTGGGGCGAGGGGCTGGTGCGCAGCTGGTACCGGCGGGCGATGGTGGAGCTGAGCCGGCTGCCGCACCTGGATCGGGTGGCGATCCAGACCAACGCGAGCGGCCGCACCGGCTGGCTGGCGGAGGCCGACCCGGCGAAGCTGGCGCTCTGGGTGACGTACCACCCGGGGCAGGTGAGCGAGGAGCGCTTCCTCGCCAGGTGCGCCGAACTGACCGCGCTGGGCGTGCGGTTCAGCGTCGGCGTGGTCGGCCTGCCGGAGCAGCTGGCGGCGGCCCGCCGGCTGCGCGCGGCGCTGCCGCCGACGGTCTACCTGTGGGTGAACGCGGCCGACGGGCACGTGTACGGGGACGCCGAGGCGGCCGAGTGGACGGAGCTGGACCCGCTGTTCGGCTACAGCCGCCACCCGCACCGCAGCGCGGGGCTGCCGTGCCGGACCGGCGAGAGCGTGGTCTCGGTGGACGGGGAGGGCACGGTGCGCCGCTGCCACTTCGTCCGGCCGCCGCTGGGCAACCTGTACGACGACTCGTACCGGGAGCAACTTCGGCCGCGCGCCTGCCCGTTGGGGTCGTGCGACTGCCACATCGGGTACGTCCACCTGGAGTCGCTGCCGCTGTACGACGTGTTCGCGGGCGGCGTGCTGGAGCGCATCCCGCACGGGTGGTGAGGGATGCGCTCCGACGGGTCGCCCCGGTGGGTCAGTTGGCGGTCTTGGGCAGGCCGGGCGGGTTGATCTCGGAGGTCTGCACGGCCTCGTTGTCCAGGCCCCAGCGCTTCAGCACCTCGGCGTAGGAGCCGTTCTTGATGATCTCGTTGACCGCCGCGTTGTACGCCTTGACCAGGCCGTTGTCCTTCTTGGTGGTGACGGCGATCTTGCCGAGGACGGTGTCGCCGGCGCCGGAGTAGGTGCCGATCACCTCGGTCTCGCCGGTCTGCGCGGCGTGGAAGGCGGCGGCCGGGTTGGGGCCGAGCCAGGCTTCGATCCGGCCGGAGCCGAGGGCGAGGTAGTAGTCGGAGGAGTTCTGGTAGTACTTCACGTCGACCGGCTTGAGGCCGTTCTTGACGTCCTGCGCGCTCCAGTCGAGCAGCAGCTTCTCCTGGTTGGTGCCGGAGGAGACGCCGATGGTGTGGCCGGCGACGTCGGCCGGGCCCTTGACCTTCCAGCTGCCGCCCTTCTTGGCCTCGAAGCCGAGGATGTCGAGCCGGTAGGTGGCGAAGTCGTACTTCTCCTTGCGGGCCTCGGTGACGGTGACGTTGGTGATGCCGGCGTCGTACTTGCCGCTGTCCAGGCCGACGAAGACGTTCTCCCAGGAGACCGGGTCGATCTCGACCTTGAGGCCGAGCACCTCGCCGATCAGGTAGGCGATGTCGGGCTCGGTGCCGATCACCGTCTTGTCGTCGGTGGCGTAGAAGCCGAGCGGCGGGACGGTGCCGACGCTGGCCGCCACCCGGAGGGTGCCTCTTCGGCGGACCTCGTCCGGGACGAGTGCCGCGATCGCGTCGACTTTCGGGGTGTGGGACCGGTTCTGGTCGGGCGACAGGTTGATCTTGGCACCGTTGGGCGCGGTGCCCTCCTTCTTGGCGCCGAGGTCGGCGGAGGCGCCGCCGGAGGAGCCGCAGGAGGAGAGGAGCAGGGCGGCGGCGAGCGCGGCGGCGGCCGGTACGAAGGTGCGGCGGATCACGGACATGCGGATCGTCTCCTTGTCGGTGGGTGGGGAAGGGGGGGTCAGAGGACCTTGGCGAGGAAGGCGCGGGTCCGTTCGTGCTGCGGGTCGTCCAGCAGCCGCTCCGGCGGGCCCTGCTCGACGATCACGCCGCCGTCCATGAAGACCACGGTGTCGGCGACCTCGCGGGCGAAGCCGATCTCGTGGGTGACCACGATCATGGTGGTGCCGGTGCGGGCCAGGTCCTTGATCACGTCGAGCACCTCGCCGACCAGTTCGGGGTCGAGCGCCGAGGTGGGCTCGTCGAACAGCAGCACCTTGGGCTCCAGGGCGAGCGCCCGGGCGATGGCGACGCGCTGCTGCTGGCCGCCGGAGAGCCGGCGCGGGTACTCGGCGGCCTTGTCGGCCAGGCCGACTCGCTCCAGCAGTTCCAGGGCGCGGGCCCGGGCCCGCTCCTTGGGGACGCCGAGCGCGCCGACCGGGGCCTCCACCAGGTTCTCCAGCACGGTCAGGTGCGGGAAGAGGTTGAAGTTCTGGAAGACGAAGCCGAGCCGGGTGCGCTGCTTGAGCACCTCGCGCTCGGGCAGTTCGCGCAGCTTGTCGCCGACCCGCCGGTAGCCGATCAGCTCGCCGTCCACCCGGACGTAGCCCTGGTCGAGCTTCTCCAGGTGGTTGACCGCCCGCAGCAGGGTGGACTTGCCGGAGCCGGACGGGCCGAGCACCACCGTGACGGTGCCGGGGCGGACGTCGAGGTCGATGCCGCGCAGCACCTCCAGCCGTCCGAACCTCTTGTGCACGCCGCGCACCTCGACCATGGCGGTGGCGGTGGCCGTGGCGGTGTCGCCGCTCATGCCCGCTTCTCCTTGAACTCGGTGACGGCGGCCCGCAGCCGCTGCCAGGGGGTGGGCGGCGCGCTGCGCTCGCTGCCGCGGGCGAAGTAGCGCTCGACGTAGTACTGGACCAGCGAGAGCGCGGTGGTCAGCAGCACGTACCAGACGGTGGCGACCATCAGCAGCGGCACCACCCGGCCGGTCCGGCCGTAGATCACCTGGACCTGGTAGAACAGCTCGCCGATCGCCATCACGTAGACGATCGAGGTGCCCTTGAACAGCGAGATGACCTCGTTGGCGGCGTTCGGCAGGATGCCGCGCATCGCCTGCGGCAGCACGATCCGCCAGGCCTGCCGGAACTTCGGGATGCCGAGCGCGGCGGCCGCTTCGAGCTGCCCGGCGTCCACCGCGAGCACCCCGCCGCGGATGATCTCGGCGGCGTACGCGGCCTGGTGCAGGGCCAGGCCGAGGACGGCCGCGCCGAGCGCGCCGAGCAGGTCCATCGTCCCGAAGGAGACGAAGCTCGGGCCGAACGGGATGCCGATCCCGAGCCGCTTGTACAGGTAGGCCAGGTTGAACCAGAACACCAGCTGCACGATCAGCGGGATCGAGCGGAACGCCCACACGTACGTCCAGGCGATGCTGCGCAGGATCGGGCTGCCGGACAGCCGCAGCGCGGCGATCACCGCGCCCAGCGCGAAGCCCAGGACCGTTCCGTAGAGGGTGAGCTGGAGGGTGACGCCGACCGCGCGCAGGATGCTGTCGGAGAACACGAAGGCGCGGAAGGTCGGCCAGTCCCAGCCGGGGTTGACCGCCAGCCCGTGGGCGAACTGGGCGGCCAGCACCAGGGCGGCCAGGCCGGCCACCAGCCGCCAGGGGCGGCGGTGCGGGACGATCGTCAGCCGTTCGACGGAGTCGTCCGGCTGTCTGAGGGCGAGGGTCTTCTCGGGGGTGACGGCGGTCATCGGGGGCTCCGTGGTCAGGGGTGCTCGGGCGGGTTGATCTGCGACTCGGTGATCGCCGAGTCGGTGGTGCCCCACTTGGCCAGGATCTTCTGGTACGTGCCGTCCTTGATCAGCTGGTTGACGGCGGCCTGGAAGGCGGGGGTGAGCGGCGAGCCCTTCTTGAACGCGAAACCGACGTCGAGGCGGTGGTACTCGCCGAGGAACCGGGTCTTCGCGCCGGGCTGGCTGGCCTGGTAGCGCAGGCCGTTGATCGAGGACATCACCACGTCCAGCCGGCCCTGCTGGAGGCCGGTGACCACGGCGGCGCCCTCGGTGAACACCTTGACCTCGTACGGCTTCTTGCCGGCCTTGGCGCAGTCGTCCTTCTTGGCGTTCAGGGTGTTCTCGAAGGTGGTGCCCGCGCCGGTGCCGATGGTCAGGCCGCACAGCTGGGTCAGGTCGGTGACGCTGGTCAGCGCGGTGTTGTCGGAGCGCACCGCGAAGCCCTGGCCGTCGTCGATGTAGGTGACGAAGTCGATGGTCTTCAACCGGGCAGCGGTGACGCCGAAGTTGCCGGTGCCGACGTCGTACTTGCCGCTGCCGAGCGCGGGCAGGATGGTCTCGAACGCGGCGTCCTCGCGCTGCACCTTCACCCCGAGCACCGCGGCGACGCCGTTGACCAGGTCGACGTCGAGGCCGGCCAGCTCCTTCTTGCCCTCCGGGTAGTACGCGCCGGGCGGGGCGCCGACCGCGCCGCCGAGCTTGATCGTGCCGGAGGCCTTGACGTCGTCGGGCAGCAGCGCGGCGGCGGCGTCGTTCTTGTGCACGCCCGCCAGGGCGTCCTGGCTCGGCTGGATGCCGACCGGCGCGGCCTTCCCGGCGGGCGCCGGGTCGGAGCCGCAGCCCGCCAGCGCCAGGGCGGCGACCGAGGCCAGGGCGAGGGCGGGGAGGTGGCGCTTCATCGGGTCGGTGCCTTTCCGGCCGCCTCGGCGGCCCGGTCTTGCGGATGCGTGGGACGGGGGTCGTGCAGGTCCTTCTCGAACGCCAGCGGCCGGTCCTGCGGCGGCGCGTCGACGTCGAACAGCGGGGTGTAGCCGGCCGCCAGGTAGAGGCCCTTGGCCTCCGGCTGGCGCGGCCCGGTGGTGAGGTGGATCCGCAGGTAGCCGGCCTGCCGGGCGGCGTCCTCCAGCTCGGCCAGCACCCGGCGGCCCAGGCCCTGGCGGCGGTGCCCGGCGGCGGTCCACATCCGCTTCACCTCGGCGGTGCGCTCGTCGTGGTGGCGGCGGTAGGCGCCGCCGGCCACCGGTTCGCCGTCGCGCAGCAGCAGGAGCAGCAGCCCGTCCGGCGGGGCGAACTCCTCGGCGCCGTAACGGGCCATCTCCTCGTGTCCGCCGGGCCCGTAGCGGGTGACGTACTCGTGGGTGAGCTCGCGGATCAGCGGCTGGGTGAGCGGGTCGCCGAGGAGCGCCCGCTCGACGGTCAACGCGCTCATGCCGCGACGGCCCCGGCGGCGGCCCCGGCGGCGGCCGCCTTGGCGGCATCGCGCTTGGCGACCTCCTCGCGGACGATCGGGATGACGTACCGGCCGAAGTCGATCGCGTCGCCGACGTGGTCGTAGCCGCGGGCGGAGAGGATCTCCACGCCGAGGTCGTAGTAGTCGAGCAGCGCCTGGGCGACCGTCTCGGGCGTGCCGACCAGGGCGTTGGAGTTGCCGGCGCCGCCGGTCGCGGCGGCGGTCGGGGTCCACAGCGCGCGGTCGTAGCGCTCGCCGGCCCCGGCGATCTCCAGCAGCCGCTGCGAGCCGGCGTTCTCCGGTCCGGCGCCGCCGACCGGGCGGTGGCGCACCAGGTCGCCGGACTCCTTGCGGGCCCTGATCGCGGCGACCGTGCGGTGCGCCTTCTCCCAGGCGAGTTCCTCGGTGGGCGCGATGATCGGCCGGAAGGCGACCTGGATCCGCGGGGTGTCGGTGCGCCCGGCGGCCCGGGCGGCGGCCTTGACCAGGTCGATCTGCTCGGCGGTGCGGGCCAGCGGCTCGCCCCACAGCGCGTAGATGTCGGCCTCGGCGCCGCCGGCCGCGAACGCGGCGGGCGAGGAGCCGCCGAAGGAGACGTTCGGACGGGGCTGCTGGACCGGGAAGACGTCCGAGACGAAGTCCTCGAAGCGGTAGAACTCGCCCTCGTGGTCGAAGGGTTCGCGGCTGGTCCAGGCCTTCTTGACGATCCCGATGTACTCGCGGGTGCGGTCGTAGCGGCGGTCCTTGGGCAGGAAGTCGCCCTCGCGCCGCTGCTCGTGGTCGTTGCCGCCGGTGATGAAGTGCACGGTGAGCCGGCCGTCGCTGATCCGGTCCAGGGTGGCGAAGGTCTTGGCGGCGAAGGTCGGGTACGAGACGTTCGGGCGGTGCGCGAGCAGGATCTGCAGCCGGTCGAGCCTGGCCGCGAGGAACGCGGCGGCGGCGGCCGGCTCGGGCGCGCCGGCGCCGTAGGCGAACAGCACCCGGTCCCAGCCGTGGTCCTCGTGGGCGCGGGCCAGCCGCAGCGTGTAGTCGCGGTCGAAGGCGTGGGTGGTGCGGGCGGTGGTCTCCGAACCGTCGCCGGTGGCGGCGATTCCGAGGAACTCGACGGGCATGGCGGAGCCTCTTCCGGTGGGGCACGGCCGCGGGGCCCGGGTACGCCGGAGGGACGCTCCGGCGGAGGGGTACGGGCGGGCGGCTGGGTGGGGTGACAGGCGTCGGGGTGCGGGCGCGTGACGGGGCGCCGGCTCGGGAGCGAGCGGTGGTGGTGCTCAGGAGGCGGCAGCGTGCGCCTGTCGATCCGTCCGGACGGACGGCTTCCCGGCCCGCGACTGGGGCGACCGAGGGAGGACTCCCGGAGGAGGAGAAGGGCCGGTCAGGCGGCCCGCTGCCGGGTCAGCCGCGACACGCCGCGGACCACACCCGACCGAAGTCGATGTGGCCTCGCGTCACGAGGGCGGGCTGGTCGGCGGTCATGTCGAACAGTTGAACAGCGCCGCCGAGGGTCCGTCAACCTTTCTCCCCGGAACGAAACACCGGCGTCACACCAGGCTTCACACCCGCGTCCTTGACAGCCTCCGCTCGCTCACGCGTACGATCGCGGTGGAGCGAGTAGTACCCGGGCCCGGCGGCGAACTGCCGTCCGGTCCAGCCGCGTTGAGGGACGCGGCGCGCGTGAGTGACGGCATGCGGACACCGCCTGCCCCGCCGCCCCATGGAGCCCTCATGGCCTCGCCCGCCGTCCCGTCCACCGGCGTCCCGCCCACGTCGAAACCCGGCGCCGCCCCCGCCCCCGACCCGTCCGCCGGGGTCTTGGCCGATTCGCTCGCCGACCTGGCCGCGCTGCCGGTGGTGCCCCGCCGCCGCCCCGGGCGGTACGTCAGCGGCGGCCTGGCGCTGCTCGCCGCCGGGCTGGTGCTGCGCTCGGTGGCCGGCAACCCGGCCTTCGAGTGGTCGGTGGTCGGCAGCTACCTGACCGCGCCGTCGGTGCTCCGCGGCCTGCTGCTGACGCTCTGGCTGACCGCCGCGGTGATCGGCCTCGGCTTCGCCCTGGGCGCGGTGCTCGCGGTGGCCAGGCTCTCCGGCAACCCCGTGCTGCAGAGCCTGAGTTGGAGCTTCGTCTGGCTCTTCCGGGCCGCCCCGCTGCTGGTCCAGCTGCTGTTCTGGTACAACATCGGGGCGCTGTACCCGACGCTGTCGCTGAGCCTGCCGTTCGGCGGCGAGCTGTTCTCGGTGAAGACCGTCAACCTGCTCGGCCCGGTGCTCACCACCCTGATCGGCCTGACCCTGCACGAGGCCGCGTTCGCCGCCGAGGTGGTGCGCTCCGGCGTGCTGTCGGTCGACCAGGGCCAGCTGGAGGCGGCCTCCTCGCTCGGCCTGGGCCGCGGCCGGGTGCTGCGCCGGATCGTGCTGCCGCAGGCCATGCGGTCGATCCTGCCGCCGGCCGGGAACATGCTGATCGGCACGCTCAAGGGCACCGCGGTGGTCAGCGTGCTGGCCGTCCACGACCTGCTGTTCTCCGTCCAGTCGGTCTACAACCAGACGTACCAGGTGATCCCGCTGCTGCTGGTGGCCACCCTCTGGTACGTCGCGGTGACCAGCGTGCTGTCGGTCGGCCAGTACTACCTGGAGCGGCACTTCGCGCGCGGTGCCACCCGCGAGCTGCCGGCGACCCCGTGGCAGCGGGCCCGGGTGGCGCTGGGCCGCCTGCGGGCGCGCGGCGCGGCGGGGCGGTGAGCGCCGTGCCCGTCCTGGTCGTGATCGGAGCCGGGCCCCGGGGCACCGGCCTGCTGGAGCGGATCGCCGCGAACGCCCCCGAACTGCTGGGCCCCGGCGTCCGGTTGGATGTCCACCTGGTCGACCCGCACCCGCCCGGCGGGGGCCGGATCTGGCGGCACGCGCAGTCGCCGCTGCTGCGGATGAACTCGATGGCGGAGGACGTCACGATGTTCACCGACGAGCGCACCACCATGGACGGCCCGGTCCGCCCCGGGCCCTCGCTCGCCGAGTGGGCCGCCGACCCGGCCGCCCACCCCCCGCACCTGCCGGTCGAGGACCCGGAGGTGGCCGAGGAGCTGCGCACCCTGGCGCCCACCGACTTCCCGACCCGGCGCGCCCAGAGCGGGTACCTGGACTGGGTGCTGCGCCGGTCCGCCGCCGAACTCCCGGACAACGTCCGGCTGTTCGTTCACCAGGACACCGCCCTGCGGATCACCGGCGATCCGGACGGGCCGCAGCTCGTCCACCTCTCGGACACCGTGTTGGCGGCCGACCGGGTGGTGCTCGCGCTCGGCCACCTGGACTCCGCGCCCGGTCCCGACACCGCCGACCCGCGCGACTTCGCCGAACGGCACGGCCGCACCTACCAGCCGCCCGCGTTCACCGCCGACGCCGACCTGTCCGGCCTGGCCCCCGGCGAGCGGGTGGTGGTCCGCGGCCTCGGCCTGGCCTTCGTCGACCTGGTCGCGCTGCTCACCGAGGGCCGCGGCGGCCGCTTCACCCCGAAGCCCGGCGGCGGCCTGCGCTACCACCCCTCCGGCCGTGAACCCGTGCTGTACGCGGGCTCCCGGCGCGGCGTCCCGTACCACGCGAAGACCGGCTACCGGCTCCAGGGCCCGCCCCCGCCGCTGCCCCGCTACTTCGGCCCCGACCTCGAACTCCCGGACGGGCGGATCGAGTTCAAGCGCGACCTGTGGCCCGCCATGGCCAAGGAGATCGGCTTCGCCTACTACCACGAGCTGTTCCACGGCCACCCCGAACGCACCACCCTGCCCTGGGCCGAGTTCCTGGCCGGCTACGACCGCCACCCCTGGCACAGCCCCGAGCGCGCCGACCTGGTCGCCGCCGCCGTTCCCGACCCCGAGGACCGGCTCGACCTGGAGCGCCTCGACCGCCCGCTCGCCGACCTGCGGGTCGACGGCCCCG
The DNA here is from genome assembly GCF_055562955.1 of Kitasatospora sp. NPDC015121. Taxonomy (NCBI): domain Bacteria; kingdom Bacillati; phylum Actinomycetota; class Actinomycetes; order Kitasatosporales; family Streptomycetaceae; genus Kitasatospora; species Kitasatospora sp. NPDC015121. Next base: position 17,188 of record NZ_JBVHEH010000041.1, on the reverse strand, counting down.
CCGAACTCCAGCAGCACCTGCGCGCCCACCTGCGCGCCGACCTGGCCCGCCGCTCCGACCTGCGGCACAGCGCCGACCTCGGCGCCTTCTACGCCCTGCTCTCGCTCTACGGCACCCTCATCCAGCTGCTGCCCGCGCACCCGCTCACCGCCCGCTCCACCGCCACCGAACTCGACGGCTGGTGGACCGGCTTCTTCTCCTTCTACGCCTCCGGCCCGCCCGGCTTCCGGCTCGAACAGCTGCTGGCCCTCTCCGAGGCCGGACTGCTGCACTTCCTCGGCCCCGACCTGCGGGTCGACCTCGACGAGGAGCACGGCACCTTCCGCGCCTCCTCCCCCGCCCTGCCCGGCCACCACGTCCACGGCACCGCCCTGGTCGACGCCTTCCTCCCCCGGCACGACCTCAGCCGCACCAACGACCCGCTGCTGCGCCGGCTGCGCCTCGACGGACGGATCGACGAGGAACTGCTGACCGACCCGGACGGCCACACCTACCGCTCCGGCCTGATCCGCACCGACCCGGACGCCCGCGTCCTCGACCCCGCCCTGGGCGGCCGCCCGCACCCGCGCCGCACCGCCCTCGGCGCGCCCACCACCACCCGCGCCCCGGCCGCCTTCGCCCGCCCGCGCACCGACGCCCCGTCCTTCCGCCAGAACGACGCCGTCGCCCGCCGGCTGCTCACCGAACTGCAGAAGGAGGACTGAGGGCCCGGACCGCGCGGCCGGCGCACCGGATACGCTCCAAGCACCCCGACCCTCCGGAGAGTGCGCCATGGCCAAGCCGCCCCCGCCCCGCGACCCCGCCCAGGACGCGCCGCACGTCGCGCCCCCGGCCCACGCCGCCGCGGGCCTGCCCGCGATCGGGCACACCCTGCGGATGGCCGCCGAGCAGATGTCGCCGGGGCGGGTGCTGTCCACCCTGCGCCGGGTCAACCAGCCGGGGGGCTTCGACTGCCCCGGCTGCGCCTGGCCCGAGCCGGACAAGCCGCACCTCGCCGAGTTCTGCGAGAACGGCGCCAAGGCCGTCGCCGAGGAGGCCACCGAACGCCGGATCACCCCGGCGTTCTTCGCCGAGCACCCGGTCGCCGACCTCGCCGACCGGTCCGGCTACTGGCTCGGCCAGCAGGGCCGGCTGACCACCCCGATGCTGCTGGACGAGGGCGCGACCCACTACGTCCCGATCGGCTGGGACGAGGCCTTCGCCCTGGTCGCCGAGGAGCTGACCGCGCTCGCCTCCCCAGACGAGGCCGCGTTCTACACCTCCGGCCGCACCTCCAACGAGGCCGCCTTCGCGTACCAGCTGTTCGCCCGCAAGCTCGGTACCAACAACCTGCCGGACTGCTCCAACATGTGCCACGAGTCCTCGGGTTCGGCGCTCACCGAGACGCTCGGCGTCGGCAAGGGCAGCGTCTCGCTCAAGGACCTGTACCAGGCCGACCTGATCATCGTCGCGGGCCAGAACCCGGGCACCAACCACCCCCGGATGCTCTCCGCCCTGGAGCGCGCCAAGCGGGCCGGCGCCCGGATCGTCAGCGTCAACCCGCTGCCCGAGGCCGGTCTGGAGCGCTTCAAGAACCCGCAGACCCCGCGCGGCCTGGTCGGCGGCGGCACCAAGCTGACCGACCTGTTCCTGCAGATCCGGCTCGGCGGCGACCTCGCCCTGTTCCGCGCCCTCAACCACCTGCTGCTCACCACCCCGGGCGCCGTCGACGAGGCCTTCGTCGCCGAGCACTGCGCCGGCTACGACGAGTTCGCCGCCGAGGCCGCCGAGCTCGACCGGGACGCCGTGCTGCGCGCCACCGGCCTGCCCTGGGAGCGGATCGAGGAGCTGCACCGCCTGGTGCTCGCCTCCGGGAAGGTCATCGTCTGCTGGGCGATGGGCCTCACCCAGCACAAGCACTCCGTCCCCACCATCCGCGAAGTGGTCAACTTCCTGCTGCTGCGCGGCAACGTGGGCCGCCCGGGCGCCGGCGTCTGCCCCGTCCGCGGGCACAGCAACGTCCAGGGCGACCGCACCATGGGCATCTTCGAACGCCCCTCCGCGGCCTTCCTGGACGCCCTCGGCAAGGAGTTCGGCTTCGAGCCGCCGCGCGCGCACGGCCACGACACCGTCGACACCATCCGGGCCATGCGGGACGGCCGGGTCAAGGTGTTCTTCGCGCTGGGCGGCAACTTCGTCTCCGCCAGCCCCGACACCGGCGCCACCGAGGCCGCGATGCGGCGCTGCCGGCTCACCGTGCACGTCTCCACCAAGCTCAACCGCTCGCACCTGGTCACCGGCGCCCGCGCCCTGATCCTGCCCACCCTCGGCCGCACCGACCGCGACCTCACCCCCGCCGGGCCGCAGTTCGTCAGCGTCGAGGACTCCATGGGCATGGTGCACTCCTCCCGCGGCGGCCTGCGCCCGCCCGCGCCCGGCCTGCTCTCCGAGGTCGCCATCGTCACCCGGCTGGCCCGCGCCGTCCTCGGCCCCCAGGACCCCACCCCCTGGGAGGAGTTCGCCCTCGACTACGACCGGATCCGCGAACGCGTCGCCCGGGTCGTCCCCGGCTTCGACGACTACAACGCCAGGGTCCGCCGCCCCGGCGGCTTCGCCCTCCCGCACGCCCCGCGCGACAGCCGCACCTTCCCCACCGCCACCGGCAGGGCCAACTTCACCGTCAACCCGCTGACCGCCCCCGAGGTCCCGGCCGGCCGCCTGCTGCTGCAGACCCTGCGCTCGCACGACCAGTACAACACCACCGTCTACGGCCTCGACGACCGCTACCGCGGCATCACCGGCGGCCGCCGCGTCGTCCTGGTCAACCCCGCCGACGCCGCCGAGCTCGGCCTCGCCGACGGCCAGTACGTCGACCTGGTCAGCGAGTGGACCGACGGCACCGAGCGCCGCGCCCCGCGCTTCCGCGTCGTCCACTACCCCGTCGCCCGCGGCGGCGCCGCCGCGTACTACCCGGAGACCAACGTCCTGGTCCCGCTGGACTCCACGGCCGACATCAGCAACACCCCGACCTCGAAGTCCGTCCTCATCCGCTTCGAGGTCCCGTAGGAGCGGAGCCCTCAGCTCCCCGACGGCGTCGCCGGGTCGCCGCCGCTCGGCGACCCGGACCCGACCGGCGAACCGGACCCGGCCGGCGACCCGCTGCCGCTCGGCGACCCCGACCCGCTGAGGCTCGGCGACCCCGACCCGCTCGGCGATCCCGACCCGCTCGTCGACCCGCTGCCGCTCCCGCTCGGGCTCGCGGAGCCCGAACCGCTCGCCGAGGACGAGGCGGACGCGGAGGCCGAGGCCGACCCCGAAGCGGACCCGGAGGCCGGGTCACCGGGCGAGGCCGAACCCGAAGGGGTGCCGGTCGGGGTGGGCGTGGCGGTGGGGGCCGGCGGCGTGGGGAGGGTCGAGGGCTTGGCCGGCTGGATCCTCACCGCGCCGAGCTGGACGTCCGGCACCTTCCACGCGCCGCCCGCGTCGTCCGCCGCGTCGTCGCCGTCCGGTCGCACCGCGCCCAGGATGGGCATGGCGCCCATCTGCGAGACCTTGACCACGTCGCCGGTGCGCGGGGCCTGGACGACCAGGCCGCCGCCGATGTACATGCCGATGTGCGTCGCGCCGCCGTAGTAGACGATCAGGTCGCCGGGCCGGATCTGGTTCAGCGGGACGTGCTTGAGCTGGGCCCACTGCTCCTGGCTGGTGCGCGGGATCGCCTGGCCGGCGTGCAGCCAGGCCTGCGAGGTGAGGCCGGAGCAGTCGAAGACGTCGGGGCCGGCGCCGCCCCACACGTAGTCCTTGCCGAGCTGCTGGAGCGCCCAGGCGACGGCCTTGCGGCCCATCGCGGAGGGCGTCCGCTCGCCCTTGCCGAGGGCGCCGGAGGCGAGGAAGGCCAGCTGGGCCTGGTTGGCCTGCTGCTTCTCCAGGTCGGCGAGTTCGTCGCGCTGGGCGCCGGTGAGCGAGCCGACCAGCTTCTCGACCTCGGCGAGCTTGGTGGCGACGTCGTTCCTGGCCTTCTCCTGCTCCGCGGCCAGCGCGGTGGATTCGGCGAGCGCCTGCCGGGCGGCGGTGCGCAGGGCGGTGAGGGTCTCCCGGTCGGCCTTGAGCCGGTCCAGGAACTCCTTCTGCGAGCGCCCGGCGGAGTCGAGCAGTTCGGCGATCACCACCGCCTCGTACGGGTTCTCGGCCATCAGCAGCTCGGCGTACCCGGATATCTGGTTGTTGCGGTACTGCGCGGCGGCGAGCTGGGCGGCCAGGTCGCCGCCGGCGTCGACGGCCTTCTGCTGCAGCTCGACCCGGTTGTCGAGGTCCTGGACGGTGTTCCGGTGCTCGGTGAGCGCGGCGACCGTGGCGTTGTACTGCTCGGTGGCGGCCTCGGCCTGCTGGTAGAGGGCGTGCAGCTGCTCCAGCAGCGGCCCGAGGGTGCGCTTGGCGTCGGCCAGCGGGTCGGCGCCGGCCGCGACCGTCGGGGACGGGTCGGGCACGGCGTACGCGGCCGAGGCCAGGACCGGCAGGGTGAGCGCGGCGGCGGCGAGCACCGCCCCGCAGCGCAGCGCAGCGCGCACCCACGGCCGCACGCCGGTCGTCTCGGTCCGCTGCCCTGCCCCCATCGGCCGGCCCTCCCCTGATTGTCCGTCGGCGATCGGACTGATCCTGCCACGGAGAGGGCGGTCAGGGGCAGATGGTTTCGGGGCCGCCGGGTGAATTCTCATCCGGTCCGGAGTGTGAGAACGGTCTCACCGCACGGTCCTGACCACCATGGGAACTCAACGCGGTGGCAACTCCCGCGTCACGAACGGAACCAGGACTCCGGGTCCAGTTAACCTCCCGTTCACCATCACTTCCTACCGTCGCCGAGGACAGCAACGTCAGTCCGACCACTACGACGATTGTTTGGGTATGGAACACATCACGTTCCTGGTGGCCGTTGTGATCATCACGGCGCTCGCCTTCGACTTCACGAACGGCTTCCACGACACCGCCAACGCGATGGCCACGTCCATCGCGACCGGCGCGCTCAAGCCCAAGGTCGCCGTCGCCATCGCGGCGGTGCTCAACTTCGCCGGTGCCTTCCTCTCCGTGAAGGTCGCCACCACCATCTCGGGCGGCCTGGTCAACGAGAAGGCCGGACTGCAGCCCTCGATCATCTTCGCCGCCCTGGTCGGCGCGATCCTGTGGAACCTGCTGACCTGGCTCAAGGGCCTGCCCTCGTCCTCCTCGCACGCGCTGTACGGCGGCCTGATCGGCGCCACCGTCGTGGGCGTCGGCCTGCACGGCGTGAACTTCACCACCGTGGTCTCGAAGATCCTGATCCCGGCGGTGGCCTCCCCGCTCATCGCGGGCGTGGCCTCCTGGGGCGCCACCAAGCTGGCGTACCTGATCACCCGGGGCACCCCGAAGGAGGGCACCGAGAAGGGCTTCCGCCGGGGCCAGGTCTTCTCCTCCTCGCTGATCTCGCTCGCCCACGGCACCAACGACGCGCAGAAGACCATGGGCATCATCACGCTGACCCTGATCTCGGCCGGCGCGCTGGAGAAGGGCGACGGCCCGCCGACCTGGGTGATCATCAGCGCCGGTCTGGCCATCGCGCTCGGCACCTACATGGGCGGCTGGCGGATCATCCGCTCGATGGGCTCCGGCCTGGCGGACATCCGGCCGCCGCAGGGCTTCGCCTCGGAGACCGCCGCCGCGACGGTGATCCTGACCTCCTCGCACATGGGCTACGGCCTGTCCACCACCCAGGTCTGCTCCGGCGGCATCATGGGCGCGGGCCTGGGCGGCCCGTCCGGCAAGCTGCGCTGGGGCATGGTCCGCCGCATGGCCTCCACCTGGGGCCTGACCCTGCCGGCCGCCGCCGTGGTCTCCGGCGTGGCCGCGCTGGTCGCCGACCGCGGCGACTGGGGCGTGGCCCTGGTCGGCCTGGCCTTGGTGGCGGGCGCCGGCTCGATGTGGCTGATCTCGCGCCGCCAGCCGGTGCACGCGGGCAACGTCAACGAGAACGGCGCGGAGGCGGCCCCGGCCGCCGGGGCGCCCGCCGCCCCCGTCGCCCCGACCACCCTCGCGGCCTGAGAGGAACCCCGCACATGAACATCAAGTGGGCCGCACTGGCCGAGACCGCGGGCGTCAGCCTGCTGGTGACCCTCGGCGTGGTCGTCGTCTTCGCGCTCGGCAACCTCGCCCTGGCCCGCCGGGAGGCCGCCGTCGCGGCCGGCACCGGCAGCAGGGGCGTCCCCGCCCTGGTCGCCGCGGGCGTCTGCTTCGCGGCCTGCGCGGCCGTGGTGCTGTACGGCATCTCGCTGATCGCTTCCAAGTAAGCGGCGCGCACGACGAAGGGCCCCCGCCGCGCCGGCGGGGGCCCTTCTCGCATGTCGTCCTCCGGCCGGCTCCCCGCGCCGGCCGGTGCGCCTCAGTCGGCGACCAGCTCCGCGGCCGCGGCCTCGGCCGGGGCGGCCGGGCGCTCCTCGTTGCTGGTGCGCAGCGGCACCTCGCGGATGAACAGCACCAGCAGGAAGCCGACCGCCGCGAACGGCGCGGCGACCAGGAACACCGTGCCCACGCCGTGCCCGAACGCGTCGGTGACCAGCGGGACGATCTGCGCGGGCAGCTTCTTGAGGTCCGGGATGCCGTCGCCGCCCGCGCCGGAGGCGGGGATGCCGGCCTTGGCGAAGTTCTCCGCCGTGTAGCTGGCGACCTTGTGGCCGAGCAGCGCGCCGAGCGCGGAGACGCCCATCGCGCCGCCCATGGTGCGGAAGAAGGTGACGGTCGAGCTGGCCGCGCCGAGCTCGTGCCGCGGCACCGTGTTCTGCACCGCGAGCACCAGGTTCTGGCTGGTCAGGCCGAGGCCGACGCCGGCCACCAGCATGTAGAGGGCGAGCAGCGCGTACGAGGTGTCGTCCCGGGCGGTGCCCATCAGGCCGAGGCCGACGGCGAGCAGCACGGTGCCGGCCACCAGGAAGCCCTTCCACTTGCCGTACTTGGTGATCAGCTTGCCGGCCACCGTGGAGGAGACCGCCAGGCCGATGATCATCGGCAGGGTGAGCAGGCCGGCCTGGGTGGGGCTCTTCTCCTTGGCGAGCTGGAAGTACTGGCCGAGGAAGGTGGTGGTGCCGTACATGCCGACGCCGACGAAGGCGCTGGCCAGCGCGGCGAGGGTGACCGTGCGGTGGCGGAACAGGTCGAGCGGGATCAGCGGTTCGGCGGCGCGCTTCTCGACGGCGACGAACAGCCCGGCCAGGGCCAGGCCGCCGAGCACCATGACGGCGGTCTGCCAGGAGGCCCAGTCGTAGTTCTTGCCGGCCAGCGAGATCCAGATCATCAGCAGGCTGACCGAGGCGGTGATCAGCAGCGCGCCCAGGTAGTCGATCTTCGGCTTGCGGGCGGTGGCCTCGGGCAGCTTGAGGGTGCGCTGCAGCACCACGATCGCGAGCAGCGCGAACGGGACGCCGACGTAGAAGCACCAGCGCCAGCCGAGCCAGGAGGTGTCCACGATGACGCCGCCGATCAGCGGGCCGCCGATGGTGGCGAGCGCGAAGACGGCGCCGAAGTAGCCGCTGTACCGGCCGCGTTCGCGCGGCGGGACCATCGCGGCCAGGCAGATCTGGCCGAGCGCGATCACACCGCCGGCGCCGATGCCCTGCAGCACCCGGCAGAAGATCAGCATGCCGATGCTCTGCGACAGGCCGGCCAGCGCCGAGGCGAGCACGTAGATCACCATGGCGGCCTGGACCAGCAGCTTCTTGCTGACCAGGTCGGAGAGCTTGCCCCAGAGCGGGGTGGCGGCGGTGATCGACAGCAGCGCGGCGGTGACCACCCAGGTGTACGCGGACTCGCCGCCGTGCAGGTCGTTCAGGATCCGTGGCAGCGCGTTGGAGACCACCGTGGAGGAGAGCACGGCCACGAACAGGCCGAGCAGCAGGCCCGAGAGCGCTTCGAGTACTTGGCGGTGGGACATCCGGTCCTGTTCGGGTGCCGGGAGGGTCGACGACATGCGGTTCCTTCGACTAAAAATTCGTTGCCTTAGTCAACTATACGTGGATAGTTGACTAAGGCAACTTTCTTCAAGCCCAGGTAAAGGAACCCCCTCGGCCGGGGCGCTCAGGCGTTCTCGGTCAACTCGTTGAACCGCTCCAGCAGCCGGGCGAACTGCTCCAGCTCGGCCGACTCCCACCCGGCCAGCGAGGCCCGGAACCGCGCCATCCGCTCCGCCCGGGCCGCCGCGAACCGCCGCTCGCCCTCCTCGGTCAGCGACACCAGCGAGGCCCGCCGGTCCAGCGGATCGGTCTCCCGGCGCAGCAGCCCCAGCTCCTCGATCGCCCGGATCTGCCGGCTGACGGTGGCCTTGCCCACCCCGAAGTGCAGCCCGACGTCGGTCACCCGGGCCCGCCCGGACTCCCGGATGAACCCGAGCAGCACGTACGCCCCGGCCTCCAGCCCGGGGTGCACCAGCCGGGAGATCTCGGCCGCTCGCGCCCGGCTGCGCCGGAACAGCGTGGCCACCTCCCGCTCGACCGCGAGGAAGGCCGACTCGGCGGGGCCCGGCCCGCCCAGGGGGTCAGTCATGGCGCTCAGTATCGCGCAGCTCGCGCCTCCCCCGACGCGCAACTGTTTCATGCTATGAAGTATCTGTTTTTGACACTTTTGCCGTCTTGACACCTATCCGCGAGGGAGATGCTCCCATGGCCCACCCGGCAGAACCGGGCAAGGGGTTCCTCGGCGACTTCAGGGACGCGGTCAGCCCCCGCGCGTTCTTCCTGGTCGTCGGCGTCCTGCTGCTCCAACTCGGCTTCATCACCTCGTACGTGGGCGCCCTGCACCACCCGAAGCCGCACGAACTGTCGATCGCGGTGGTCGCTCCGCCCGAGGTCGCGCCGAAGCTGGTCAGCGCGCTGGAGTCCGTCCCGGACAGCGCGGTGCGCGCCTCCAGCCTCCCGGACGGGGACGTCGCCCGGGAGCGGATCAAGGACCAGAAGATCTACGCGGCCTGGGTGTTCGACCCGACCGGCACCGAGGACACCCTGCTGGTCGCCGACGCCCGCGGCCCGGCCGCCGCCACCGCCGCGGAGGGCATCGTCAGCAAGCTGGCCGCCTCCCAGCAGCGGACCGTCACGGTCGACGACACCATCCCGCTGGCCAGGGGCGACGCCGAGGGCCTGTCCGCCTTCTACCTGGTGATCGGCTGGTGCGTGGGCGGCTACCTGGTCGCCTCGATCCTCGGCATCAGCGCCGGCTCCCGACCCGCCAACACCGCCCGGGCGGTGCTCCGGCTCGGCACGCTGGCGCTGTACTCGGTCGCGGCCGGCCTGCTCGGCGCGGTGATCACCGGCCCGATCCTGGACGCGCTCCCCGGCTCGATCGCCGCGCTGACCGGCCTCGGCACGATGGTGGTCTTCTCGGTCGGCGCCTTCACCATGGCGCTGGAGTGCCTGTTCGACGTGGTCGGCATCGGCCTGGCCGTGCTGGTCTTCGTGGTGCTGGGCAACCCCAGCGCGGGCGGCGTCTTCCCGCCGCCGCTGCTGCCCGCGTTCTGGCGGGCGATCGGCGAGTGGATCCCGAACGGGGCCGGCACCTCGGCGGCCCGCTCGATCGCCTACCTGGGCTCCACCCACCTGACCGCGCCCTTCCTGGTGCTGGCGGTCTGGGCGGTGGTCGGCGTCGGGGTGACCTTCCTTGCGGTGGCCCGCGCCCCGCGCTACGGCCGGCCGCTGCCCGCCGGGGCGTGACCCCGGCGGGACCCGGAGCGGGGCGGACCTCAGACCCGCTCCGGGTCCCGCCCCTGCTCCCGGCCGCCCGGCTCCTGGTGGTCCTCCCGGACCCGCTCGGCCAACTCGGTGAACACGAAGCGGTTCATCGCCCAGAACCGGAACGCCATCGCCAGCAGCGTCCCGACGATCATCCCGCTGACGAAGTCGGCGACCTCCTGCGAGAAGTGGCTGACGTCCGGGGTGCGGAGGTCGAACACGTACCGGGAGGCCACCAGCGGGAGGTCGTTGACGCCCACCGCCAGGGCGCTGACCACGAAGAACCCGGCGGCCTCGCGCTTGCGGCCGGCCGCCCGGAAGGACCACTGCCGGTTCAGCACGTAGGAGATCACCGTGGTGACCACGGTCGCGATGGTCAGCGCCACCACGGGTTTGCTCTCCAGGACCGTCGTCTTCAGGGCGAAGTTGATCAGCATGGTGAGGACGAAGCAGGTCCCTCCGACCACGAGGAACTTCACCAGCGTGCGGTGCTTGACCAGGAACGGGCGGTAGCGCTCCGGGACGAGGGCCAGCACGCGCTGTGTGGGGGACGGCATGCCGGAAGTCTCCCATCGGCTCGGACCGACGACCACCAGGCGCCTCGGGAGCCCACCGCTCCCGAGGCGCCCGGCCGCCCCGCCGTCAGGCCGCCGCCACCAGCACCCCGGCCGGCTCCAGCGCGAGGCGCAGCACCTCGCGGACGTCCGACACCGGGTGCACCGTCAGGCGCTCCAGCACCTCGGCGGGGACGTCGTCCAGGTCCGCCTCGTTGCGCTTGGGGATGATCACCGTGGTGATCCCGGAGCGGTCCGCGGCCAGCAGCTTCTGCTTCACCCCGCCGATCGGCAGCACCCGGCCGGTCAGCGACACCTCGCCGGTCATCGCCACGTCGGTGCGCACCTTGCGGCCGGAGAGCAGCGAGGCCAGCGCCGTGGTCATGGTGATGCCCGCGCTCGGGCCGTCCTTCGGCACCGCGCCGGCCGGCACGTGCAGGTGGATGCCCCGCTCGCGTAGCCCGGTCACCGGCAGCTCCAGCTCGGCGCCGCGCGAGCGCAGGAAGGAGAGCGCGATGTGCGCCGACTCCTTCATCACGTCGCCCAGCTGGCCGGTCAGGGTCAGCCCGGTCGAGCCGGTCTCGGCGTCCGCCAGCGAGGCCTCGATGTAGAGGACGTCGCCGCCGGCCCCGGTGACCGCCAGGCCGGTCGCCACGCCGGGCACCGCGGTGCGCCGTTCGGCCGGTTCCTGGGCCGACTCCGGCACGTGGTGCGGCCGGCCGAGCAGCGCCCGCAGGTCGTCCGGGCCGATCGCGGCGGGCAGCTCGCGCTCGCCCAGCTCGGTCTGCGCGGCGACCTTGCGCAGGATCCGGGCGATCGACCGCTCCAGGTTCCGGACACCCGCCTCCCGGGTGTACTCGGCGGCCAGTCGGCGCAGCGCCGCCTCGTCCACCGTCAGCTCCTCGCCGCCCAGGCCCGCCTTGGCGAGCTGGCGCGGCAGCAGGTGGTCGCGGGCGATGGCGACCTTCTCGTCCTCGGTGTAGCCGTCGAGGCGGACCAGGTCCATCCGGTCCAGCAGCGGCTCGGGGATCGCCTCCAGCACGTTGGCGGTGGCCAGGAACACCACGTCCGAGAGGTCGAGCTCGACCTCCAGGTAGTGGTCCCGGAAGGTGTGGTTCTGCGCCGGGTCCAGCACCTCCAGCAGGGCCGCCGCCGGGTCGCCCCGGTAGTCCGAGCCGACCTTGTCGATCTCGTCCAGCAGCACCACCGGGTTCATCGTCCCGGCCTCCTTGATCGCCCGGACGATCCGGCCGGGGATCGAGCCCACGTACGTCCTGCGGTGGCCGCGGATCTCCGCCTCGTCCCGCACGCCGCCGAGCGCGACCCGGACGAACGACCGGCCCATCGCCTTCGCGACGCTCTCGCCCAGCGAGGTCTTGCCCACCCCGGGCGGGCCCACCAGCGCCAGCACGGCGCCGCCCCGGCGCCCGCCGATCTGCCCCAGGCCCTGGTCGGCCCGGCGCTTGCGGACCGCCAGGTACTCGACGATCCGGTCCTTCACGTCCGCCAGGCCGGTGTGGTCCGCGTCCAGCACGGCGCGGGCGGCGGCGATGTCGTACGCGTCCTCGGAGCGCTCGTTCCACGGCAGGTCGAGGACGGTGTCCAGCCAGGTGCGGATCCACGAGCCCTCGGGCGACTGGTCGCTGGCGCGCTCCAGCTTGTCGACCTCCTTGAGCGCCGCCTCGCGCACCTTCCCGGGCAGCGCGGCCGCCTCGACCCGGGCCCGGTAGTCCTCCTCCTCGGAGTCGGCCTCGCCGTTCAGCTCGGCCAGCTCCTTGCGGACCGCCTCCAGCTGGCGGCGCAGCAGGAACTCCTTCTGCTGCTTGGCCACGCCCTCCTCGACGTCCTTGCGGATCGAGTCGTTGACCTCCTCCTCCGCGAGGTGCTCGCGCAGCAGGCTCAGCGCGTACTCCAGCCGGGCCGGGCGGTCCGCCTCCAGCAGCACCTTCAGCTTCTGCTCGGCGGTCGCGAACGGCGCGTAGCCGATGTTGTCGGCGAGCTCGCCGACGTCCTCGATCGCGGCCACCCGGTCGACGATCTGCCAGGCCCCGCGACGGCGCAGCCACTGCGTGGACAGCGCCTTGTACTCCTTGACCAGCTCGGCCGCCCGCCCCGCCACCGGCAGCCCCTGGTCCGACTCCTTGAACGGCGTGGTCTCCACCCACAGCGCGGCCCCCGGCCCGGTCGTCCCGGCCCCGATCCGCACCCGCCGGACGGCCCGCACCAGCGCCGCCGGATCCCCGTCCGCCAACCGCCCCACCTGCTCGACCGTCGCCAGCGCCCCCACCGCCGCGTACGACCCGTCCAGCCGCGGCACCAGCAGCACCTGCGGCTTCCCCCCGGCACTCCCGGCCCGCGCCGCCTCCACGGCGGCCCGCACCTCGGGATTCGAAAGCTCCAGCGGAACCACCATGCCAGGGAGCACCACCTCGTCATCGAGCGGCAGCACAGGCAGAGTGAGCGGAACGGACGTCGATGCCATGATCTCTCCCCAGTCAGTGAAGTTGAGCTGACCTGACTAAGGTTTGACCACCCCCGATTGTTCCCACCCCCCTGTTCACCCTGAGTGAACGCCCCACCGCCCCCACCCCCGCACCGCGAAGCAGGCGCGGCCCTCACCCGGCGCCGCGCAGCAGGCGCACGACAGGAACCCCGCGCCCCGACAGGGGCGCGGGGAACTGCGCGCAGCGGAGGAACAGGCCGGAAAGATCGCGGCACGGACCCCAGCGCCCGCCCGCGCCGCGAAGCAGGCCCAGCCCCCAAGACCCCCACCGCGAAAGCCCCCCGCAGCGGAGAAGAGGAACAGGCCGGAAAGGCCGCAGCACAGACCCCGGCCCCTCGCCTGCGCCGCGCAGCAGGCGCAGCCCTCACCCCGCGCCGCGAAGCAGGCGCACGACAGGAACCCCGCGCCCCGACAGGGGCGCGGGGAACTGCGCGCAGCGGAGGAACAGACCGGAAAGATCGCGGCACGGATCCCAGCCCCCGCCCGCGGCGCGCAGCAGGCGCAGCCCCCCGAGACACCCGCACCGCGAGAAAGCCCCGCGCAGCGGAGGAGCGGGCCGGGAAGGTCGCGGCACGGACCCTGGCGCCCGCCCGCGGCGCGCGACCGGGGAGCCCCCGTCAGGAGGATCGCGGTACGGGCCGCATCCCCGCCCACCCCGCGAGGCGTCCGCCCCGGGAGCCCCGCGGCCCGCGGCCGCGGAGGAGCGGCCAGAGCGCGACGCCCACCGCCAGCGCCGCCGGGTGGCCGACGCCGGTGACCAGGTCCGGGTCGCTGGTGACCTGGTGGCCGAGGAGGGCCAGTCCGGCGCCGAGGGCGATCTTCCGGCCGGTGGGGGCGAGCAGTCCGGCGAGGGCGCCGAGCGAGGCGAGCACCCCGTAGGAGACGCCGATGTCCATCTCGTCGAGCAGTGCGGGTTCGGCGCCGCCGGCCGCCACCGTGGCGACCACGACCGCCTGCGAGAGCAGGGTCGCGGCGACGTGTCCGGCGCCGAAGACGGCGAGGGCACGAAGGCCGCCGATCCGTCGTTCCAAGGGTGCGACGGTGAGGGCGAAGGCCCAGAAGTAGGGCATCCAGACCGGCCCGGCGACCCAGAGGCCGCTGCCGACGAGGGAGAGCGCGGGGTGGACGAGCAGGTTGTGCGCGTCGGTGGAGGAGAGCGACTGGAGCCGGTGGACGGTCTCCGGGTCGCCGAAGCGGGCGTACAGCGTGGTGCCGAGCAGCAGCGCGAGGTAACCGAGTGCGAACGGGTTGGCCCGTGGGGTGGGCACGGCCCGGAGTCCGGGCCGGATGAGTCGTCGTCGCAGTTCCGCGCTGGTCATGCCGCCTCCCTGACGCCTTGTCGTGCCCACGATACGGGGGGCGGGTGAGAGGTGTCTGAGGAACTTCTGTGAAGACCTCTGCCCGCGCGCGTGCCGCTCGCACACGTACCGTTACAGCTCGCAAGTGCTGCGGGTAAGGTATCGGCCCGTGCCCGTCCGATCGGGGACCTGCCAAACCTGATCCGACCACGGGCGGGGCACACCCACGACGGAACAACAGACGGAAACAAGACGACTACGAGCGGAGCCCGCCGTCCCCCCGGACGGCCGGCCCGCGAGCCCTGGGGGCGGTGGCGTGACCGTGACAGAGATCCAGCAAGAGACGATCAGCAGTGGACCGGTGGGCACCCAGCGACGGGTGCTCGTCGTGGAGGACGAGCCGACCATCGCGGAGTCGATCGCGGCGCGACTGGGCGCCGAGGGCTTCAAGGTGGCGGTGGCCCACGACGGGCCGGGCGCGGTGGACGGGTTCCACACCTGGCAGCCCGACCTGGTGGTGCTCGACATCATGCTGCCGGGCTTCGACGGCCTGGAGGTGTGCCGCCGGATCCAGGCCCAGCGCCCGGTGCCGGTGCTGATGCTGACCGCGCGGGACGACGAGACCGACCTGCTGGTGGGTCTGGGCGTCGGCGCGGACGACTACATGACCAAGCCGTTCTCGATGCGCGAGCTGGCGGCCCGGGTGAACGTGCTGCTGCGCCGGGTCGAGCGGGCCCAGCAGGCGGCCCGCACGCCCGCGCTCGGCTCGCTGCGGTTCGGCGAGCTGGAGATCGACCACGTGCAGCGCCGGGTCCGGCTGGGCTCGGGCGACGTGCACCTGACGCCGACCGAGTTCGACCTGCTGGCCTGCCTGGCGGCGCAGCCGCGCGCGGTGCTGACCCGCGAGCAGCTGCTGGCCGAGGTGTGGGACTGGACCGACGCGTCCGGGACCCGCACGGTGGACAGCCACGTGAAGGCGCTGCGCCGGAAGATCGGCGCCAGCTGGATCCGCACGGTGCACGGCGTGGGGTACGCGCTGGAGGCACCGCTGTCCTGACCGGACGCCCCCCGTTCCGGGCCCTCTCCGGGGCCCGGCCCCTCGGCGTGGCCGCGCACAGCGCCGCCGCCGGGGCCCACCGAGGACGAGTCACCGTCGACGAGTCGCAGGGACACCATGACCTTTCCGCAGCAACGCAACGGGGAAGCCCAGCCGGCCTCCTCCCCCCGGCCCCGGCCGCCGCTCGCGGTGCGCGCCGCGCACCGGGTGTGGGCGGACATCCGCCCGTTCGACCCGGTGCGCTCGATCAAGGGCAAGCTGGCCCTGCTGGTGGTCGTCTCGGTGGTGCTGGCCACCGGCATGGTGGTGGTGGCGATCCGGTCGGAGACGCAGATCCGGATCATCATGATCTTCTCGCTGATCGCCTCGCTGCTGTTCATGCAGTTCCTGGCGCACGGCCTGACGGCACCGCTGCGCGACATGACGGCGGCGGCCCGGTCGATGGCGGAGGGCGACTACAGCGCCCGGGTGCACGTGTCCTCGCGGGACGAGATCGGCGAGCTGGCCGACACCTTCAACCGGATGGCGGGCGACCTGGAGGCCGCCGACCGGCACCGCCGCGAGCTGATCGCCAACGTCTCGCACGAGCTGCGGACGCCGATCGCGGCGCTCCGCGGCCTGCTGGAGAACGTGGTGGACGGCGTGGTGAAGCCGGACCCGAAGAACCTGGGCACCGCGCTGGAGCAGACCGAGCGGCTGGGCCGGCTGGTCACCCACCTGCTGGACCTGTCGAAGCTGGACGACGGCGTCGTTCCGCTGGACTCCCGCCCGTTCCTGGTCCGCCCGTTCCTGGACGGGGTGCTGCGCGGGGTGACGGTGGACGGCGCGACGGCCGGCGGCGCGTACGCCCGGCGCGGGGACGTCCGCCTGGAGGTGGAGGTGGAGCCGGCCGGGCTGTCCGCGGTGGCGGACGAGGAGCGGCTGCACCAGGTGGTCGCCAACCTGGTCGACAACGCCTGCAAGCACTCGCCGGCCGGCGGCACCGTGACGGTGCGGGCCCGGGCGGCGGAGGGCGGCGGGCTGCTGCTGGAGGTCGAGGACCAGGGTCCGGGCATCCCGGCGGCGGACCGCGAGCGGGTCTTCGAGCGGTTCGGCCGGAGCGGTTCGCCGACCGCGCTCGGACCGGGCAGCGACGGCGGCACCGGCCTGGGGCTGGCGATCGCGCGCTGGGCGGTGGATCTGCACGGCGGCCGGATCCGGGTGGCGGAGGAGGCGGCGGGCTGCCGGATCGAGGTCATCCTTCCGGGTGAGGCCCCGGTGCCCGCCTGAGACTGTGGCGCAATCGGTACGAATCGGGGCCGGGCTGCTCAGGGCCGGTCCCGGCCCGGAACCGCCAAGTGGTCTATACCACTACTTCGTCCGACTTTCTTCCGGTATGACCACGACCGACCGGGCCCGCCTTTCCCCGATTTCCGGCGTCCCTAACGCATGGATCCGGCCAAAAACCGGCCCGGCGATGTGATCTGGGCGACGCCTGACCATCGGGGACTGCGCGATCACTCGTCGGAGGCGTAGCCTTAATCCCCGCTGTCCACCATCCCAAAAGGAAGCGGAAGAGGGCGGTTGCCCCGTGTCGCCACACCAAGAAACCCCCAGCTCGGCAAGCTCCACTGGCTTCGGCCCCAATGAGTGGCTCGTCGACGAGATCTACCAGCAGTACCTCCAGGACCCGGCTTCGGTCGACCGCGCCTGGTGGGACTTTTTCGCCGACTACAAGCCCGGTACCGAGGTGACTCCAGTGACCCAGGCCGCGACTCAGGTCGGCGCCCAGCCGACCCCCGTTGCCGCTCCCGCTGCCGCTGCTCCGGCCGCGCCCGCCGCCCCCGCGCCCGTCGCGCCGGCGCCCGCGCAGCCAGTGGCCGCCCCCGCGCCGCTCCCGGCCGCCCCCGCCGCGCCGCCCGCGCCGAAGGCCGCCGCGCCCGCCGCGCCGGCGAAGGCCGCCGAGGGCCCCGAGGTGGTCCAGCTGCGTGGTCCGGCGAAGGCGGTGGCGTCGAACATGGACGCGTCGTTGGAGGTGCCGACGGCGACGTCGGTGCGTGCGGTGCCGGCGAAGTTGC
>NZ_JBVHEH010000040.1:0-49970 GCF_055562955.1 Kitasatospora sp. NPDC015121 | reverse complement strand
CTCTCAATGCCTTCGCGATCACGTTCGCGGATCGTTGGCCCGGATCAGAAACCTACTGATGAAAACGGCCGAAACACCGTTAACGAGATAGTCCCGGTTCTTCGGCGAGCATCGGGACGATGGCGGTTCGCTGGCTGTATTTGTTTGTGATGCTGTCGATTTCGGTGATCTCTCCGGCTGCGCGTTGCTGCAGGAGCGTCGAGGTCGGTTCGGCTGCCGCGAGGGAGTTGTTGACCACCCACGCCCAAGGGTGAATGCCTGCGCGTTGCAGGTCGGCTTGCAGACCGGCGGCCTCGAGGACAGGTGTGGTTTCAGCGAGGGTCACGAGTAGGACTTTCGTGGCGTTCGGGTCCTGGAGCCGCATGAGCGGGGTGGTGAAGTTCGTGTTCTCACCCATTTGGCGGGCGATTTCCCGGTGGTAGGAGCCGGTGGCGTCGAGCAACAACAAAGTGTGCCCGGTCGGGGCGGTGTCGACGACGACGAATTTGCGGCTCGATTCGTGAATCACCCGCGAAAACGCCTGAAAGACCGCCACTTCCTCGGTGCAGGGTGATCGGAGGTCTTCGGCGAGGTTCGCGCGTCCGCGTTCGTCGAGGTTCTTGCCTTTGGTGGTCAGAACCCGGGTGCGGTACTGCTCGGTGGCTTCGGCGGGGTCGATTCGGGAGACCTGGAGGTTGTCGAGTTCCCCGTTCAAGGTTTCTGTCAGATGTGCGGCCGGGTCGGTGGTGGTCAGGTGCACCTGGTGGCCGCGTTCGGCGAGGGCGACAGCGATGGCGGCTGCGATGGTGGTCTTGCCGACTCCGCCTTTGCCCATGCACATGATCAGGCCGTGATCGTCGGTGTCGAGTTCGTCGATCAGGGATGAGAGCGGAGCACTGGGTAGCTGCAGGGCCGGGTCCGCTGAGGCGGCGGATACCGGGCTGAGGTCGGGGGTGAAGAGGCTTTCGAGTGCGTCGATGCCGACGATATTGGTCGCTTTGAGCGGGACCTGATCGGTGGGCAGCTGCGCCAATTCGTCGGGCAGGCCGGCTATCGCGGCTTGTTCACGCCGGTAGATCGCGGTCGCGAGTGGATCGGTGTCGTCGCCCGGTGCCGGGAGGACACCGTTGATCACGACATGCTGATGGGTCAGTCCGATGTCGGCGAGTTCGCGGTGGGTGCGGGTAATTTCGGCGAGCGTCGAACGCT
Organism: Kitasatospora sp. NPDC015121; assembly: GCF_055562955.1. NCBI lineage: Bacteria > Bacillati > Actinomycetota > Actinomycetes > Kitasatosporales > Streptomycetaceae > Kitasatospora > Kitasatospora sp. NPDC015121. The sequence continues at coordinate 48,782 of NZ_JBVHEH010000040.1, read as the reverse complement.
GGGCGCGCGAGACCAGGACGAGGCGGGTCCGCTGCGGATCTGCGAGCGCGGCAACAGCGTCAGCGTAGATGGCTCGCTGCTTCTCGAGCCCGGACAGCGGCCCCAGGCACGATGCGTCGCCCCTACCGTCGTCGAGGAACTCGGTCCACGATCCGGGAAGCTGCAGCAGCCGGATGGTGTGCCCCGTCGGAGCGGTGTCGAAGAGGACATGGTCGAAGTCGGCGGTGATGTCGCCTTGGCAGGAGAGCAGTCCGGTGAACTCGTTGAACGACGCTATTTCGGTGGTGCAGGACCCAGAGAGCTGTTCGGCGATCGCCGCGATCTCCTTCTCGGGGAGCAGTCCGCGGACGGGGCCGATGATCCGCTCGCGATAGGCGGCGGCGGCTTGTTCCGGGTTGATCTCGAGCGCCGACAATCCGGGAGCGGCGGGAATGTCGGTGATGGTGTTGCCGATGCTCACGCCGAAGACCTGCCCGACGTTGGAGGCGGGATCGGTGCTCACGAGCAGCACTTTCTTCCCGGCGCGGGCGAGGGTGATCGCGCTCGCGCAGGCGATGGAGGTCTTTCCGACACCGCCTTTGCCGGTGAAGAACAGGAATCGGGGTGCATCGTTCAGGAACTTCATTGCGTTGTGGGTGCTTTCAGCAGCAGGTGGTGGAGTCGGCGTCGTCGGTGGAGCAGCATGCTGAGCCGTCGGCGAGTCCGAGCATGGCGATCCCGGCCGGCGCGTCCGCGGCTCCGGCTTCGGTGATGCCGGCCCATTTCGCGAGCTGGTTGCGGGTGGGATAAGTACCGGTCAGGGCGGTGACTCCGTCGACGATCGCCAGCGGGAGTCCTTCGGAGCCTGAGATTTTGAGGAATGCTGCGACGGTGTCGTTTCCGGCGAAGGCAAGGGGGTCGTTGGCGAGGTTGTGACGGGTGATGGTGCCGCCGTTGCTCGCGACCCAGTCGAGGTCGGCGGTGAAGGTGATCAGCGCTTGGTCGACGTCGTCGCCGCAGACGCCGGTGTTGCAGCACAGGGCGGGTTCGAATACTTCGATGGTGCTCATGATGTGTCCTCTGTTTTGTTTCGGATGTTGCTCAGATGGCCGGGACTGTGAAGAGGTCGTCGTCGAGTGCGGTGATGGCGTCGCGGGCGGTGCGGCCGACTCCGATCAGGGTGGCCGATGCGGGACCGGTCCAGTCGCCGTATCCGAGGAAAATCAATCCGGGTTCACCGGCGACGTGCGCTCCGTCGAGTTCGATGCGTCCGGTGTCGCCGTCTCGGAGTCCAAGGGGCTGAAGGTGCCGTAGCGCGGGGCGGAATCCGGTGCACCAGATAATGGCGTCCACCTGTTCGACGTGATCGCCGAATCCCAATCCGGTGGCGGTGAGGCGGTCGAACATCGGGTGCGCCACCATCACGCCGCGCTCGCGGGCGGCTTGGACCGGGGGCACCATCACGATGTCGCCGAGGCCGGCGATGCCACCGGAATCGGTTTCACCTGAAGCGATTTCACGGGCATGTTCACGGGCGACGTCGAAAAGGATCCGGCCGTCGACGTCGTCGGGCAGGAACCGCGGTTCCCGGCTCGTCAGCCAGAGTGTCTCGGCGACGGTGGAGACTTCGGCGACGATCTGCGCGGCAGAGTTTCCGCCGCCGACCACGGCGACCTTGCTACCGGCGAACGGGGTCGGCGAACGGTAGCTGGTGGTATGGATTTGGGTGCCGGTGAACTCGCGGATACCGGGGTAGATCGGCCAGAATGGTTGCCGCCACGTCCCGGTGGTGTTGACGACGGCCCGCGCGGACCAGCTGCCGTGATCGGATTCGACGAGATACCCGTCACCGGAGCGGGTCACGGACGTGACGCGGACCGGGCGGCGGACCGGTAGGTCGTATCGGGTCTCGTAGGCGGTGAGGTAATCCACGACGTGTGAGGCGGGCGGGAAACCGGGACTCCAGCCCGGCATCGGCCAGCCGGGCAGCGAGGAGTATTCGGCTGGTGAGAACAGGTGCAGTGAGTCCCAGTAGTGCTGCCAGGATCCACCGGGCGCTGTTTCGGCGTCGAGGATGACGAAGTCGCGGCCGGAGCGGCGCAGGTAGTACCCGGCGGCCATTCCGGCTTGACCACCACCGATCACGACAACGTCGACCGTGATCGGTGTCCCTTGCGAGTGCACGAGTGTCCTTTCCTTATCCAGATCTTCTGCTGACAGCCGGGGTGATACGTCGATTACGTGGTCAGACGCCCGGCCAGGGCGTCGACGCGGGCAGCGATGTCGTCGCGGACCAGCCGCATTCGTTCGATTCCGTCGATGCCGCGTTCGGACGGCTCGTCGGTGTCCCAGTTCTCGAAGTCGGTACCGGCGACGGGATCGACCTTCGCTTCGCTGCCCAGGGTGACGACGAGGTCGACATTGCGCACCAGTTGCGGATCGATCAACGTCGGGGTCTCACCGGAGATGTCCACCCCGACCTCGAGGAGCGTTTCGGCGGACAGGGCGTTGACCGCGTCGCCGGGTTTGGTGCCGGCCGAGTACACGTCCACCTGGTCGCCGGCGGCTTTGCGCATGAGGCCGGCGGCCATCTGGGATTTGCCGCCGTTCTTGACGCACACGAACAGCACTGAAGGCTTGCTCATCGAAGTTCCTTTCGCTGGGTGTGGGAGTCAGACGGCGTCTACGGTGTGGCCGGCTGCGTCGAGCGTGTTGGCGGTGATGTCGCCGCGGTCGGCCAGCCAGCGTTCGGCGTCGATTGCTGCGGAGCATCCGGTGCCGGCAGCGGTGATCGCCTGACGGTACGTGTGATCGACCAGGTCACCGGCAGCGAAGACGCCGTCGACGGAGGTCGCGGTGGAACCGGGAGCGACGCGCACGTATCCGGCGTCGTCGAGATCGACCTGGTCCTTGACGAGCTCACTGCGCGGGTCGTGGCCGATGGCGACGAACATGCCGGTGATCTCGAGTGTGGAAGTTTCACCGGTGACGGTGTCGCGCACGACGAGGCCGGTGACGCTGTTCTCACCGAGCACCTCGACGGGCTCTGCGTTGGTCAGGAAGCGGATCTTCTCGTTGGCCTTGGCGCGCTCGAGCATGATCCGTGAGGCGCGGAACTCCTCGCGGCGGTGCACCAGGGTGACCGAGCGAGCGAAGCGGGTGAGGAAGGTTGCTTCTTCCATCGCGGAATCGCCGCCGCCGACCACGACGATGTCCTGGTCACGGAAGAAGAAGCCGTCGCAGGTGGCGCAGGCGCTGACGCCGCGGCCGAGGAGGCGTTCTTCACCGGGAATGCCCAGGTAGCGGGCTGCTGCGCCCATGGCGAGGATGATCGCGTGCGCGGCGTAGGTTTCGCCGTTCGCGACGACCGTCTTGATCGGGCCGCTGAGATCGATCTCCTCGACGTCCTCGGTGCGGATGTCGGTGTCGAAGCGCAGTGCCTGCTCGCGCATCTGTTCCATCAGATCGGGGCCCATGATTCCTTCGCGGAATCCGGGGAAGTTCTCGACCTCGGTGGTGGTCATGAGGGCGCCACCGAACTGGGTTCCCTCGAAGAGCAGGGGCGCGAGCTCAGCGCGCGCGGTGTAGACACCAGCGGTGTAGCCGGCCGGTCCGGAACCGACAATGATGACGTCATGGACCGCGGACGGGATGGTCATAGTGTCTCTTTCACGGGATCGAATACGGGCAGTACGAGCGGTCAGCGCGATACCGACGGGGCGGTGAGTTCGCTGATCAAGGCTTGGACGCGGGTTTTGATCTCGTCGCGGATCGGGCGAACCGCGTCGATGCCTTGGCCGGCGGGATCGTCGAGGACCCAGTCGCGGTAGCTCTTGCCGGGGAAGATCGGGCAGGTGTCGCCGCATCCCATCGTGATCACGACATCCGAATCCTGCACGGCGTCGGTGGTGAGGATCTTCGGGGTCTGGGCAGAGATGTCGATTCCGAGCTCGGCCATCGCCTCGACCGCGGCGGAGTTGATGGTCTCCGCGGGGGCAGATCCGGCGGAGCGGACCTCGATGGCATCGCCGGCGAGGTGGCTCAGGAATCCCGCGGCCATCTGCGATCGGCCGGCGTTGTGGACACAGACGAACAGGACGCTGGGCTTGTCGGTCATGGGGCTGAAACCTTTCCGTCAGTGGGTGTGAAGCGTTTGCGTAGAGCAAGGGAGACATAGACCAGCCCGACGAGCACCGGTACCTCGATCAGCGGGCCGACTACGCCGGCAAGAGCTTGCCCCGAGGTGGCGCCGTAGGTGGCGATGGCTACGGCGATCGCGAGTTCGAAGTTGTTGCCCGCGGCGGTGAACGCCAGGGTCGTCGTGCGTTCATAGCCCAATCCGATTGCGGCGCCGAGGACGTAGCCTCCGCCCCACATGAGCGCGAAGTACGCGAGCAAGGGCAGCGCGATCCGGACGACGTCCCAGGGCTGGGAGGTGATCTGTTCGCCCTGCATCGAGAAGAGCACGACGATGGTGAACAGCAGACCGTAGAGCGCCCAGGGGCTGATCTTGGGGATGAACTTGTTGTCGTACCAGTCGCGGTCTTTGGCGCGTTCACCGAAGAAGCGGGACAGAAAACCTGCCAGCAGCGGGATACCGAGGAAGATCAGGACCGATTTCGCGATCTGCCAGGGCGAGGTGTCGATGGTGGTCTGTTCGAGGCCGAGCCACCCGGGCAGGACCGAGAGGTAGAACCAACCGAGCACGGCGAACATGATCACCTGGAACACCGAGTTGATGGCGACCAGCACCGCGGCGGCTTCGCGGTCTCCGCAGGCCAGGTCGTTCCAGATGATCACCATCGCGATGCAGCGAGCGATGCCGACGATGATCAAACCGGTTCGGTATTCCGGCAGGTCAGGCAGAAACAGCCAGGCGAGGGCGAACATCAGCGCCGGGCCGAGAACCCAGTTCAGGAACAGGGAGCCGGCGAGGAGTTTCTTGTCCCCGGTGACAGTGTCGAGGCGGTCGTAGCGAACTTTCGCCAACACCGGGTACATCATGATCAGCAGGCCGAGGGCGATCGGTAACGAGATGCCGTCGATCTGCACCTTGTCCAGGGCAGTGTTCACGCCGGGGATCCAGCGTCCAACCAGCAGGCCGACGACCATGGCCACGCCGATCCAGACCGCCAGATAGCGGTCGAGGGTGGAGAGTTTTCCGACGACTTCGGGGTGTTCGGTACTGGACGGGGCGCTCATACGGCGGTCTCCTGTGGGACGTCGGCGGCAGTGGATGATGCTTCCACGAGCAGAACGGCGGAAAGTTGTTGCAGGGCTGCGGGTATCACCCAGTAGTACACCCAGGTCCCGCGACGTTCGCAGTCGAGGAGTCCGGCCTGGCGCAACACCTTGAGGTGATGCGAAATCGTCGGCTGGGACAAGTCGAAGGTGTCGGAGATGTCGCAGACGCAGGCTTCACCGCCCTCGTGGCTGGCCACCAGGCTCAGCAGTCGCAGCCGGACGGGATCGCCGAGCGCTTTGAACATCCGGGCCAGATCACCAGCCCAGTCTTCGGTCAACGGTTCACGGTTGAGTGGCGAACAACAGGCGCCGGTCTCCGCCACATCTTGATTCGACATACATCAATATTGACATCGATCAAATCAGTTCGCAACATGGGGCACGCCTCTGGTTCTGCAGCACGGGAAGGCCCCTTCCCTGGACGCGGATTTCTCGATGGCCGCGCATACGGCACTCAGATCGGCGGGTGAGGGCATCCGCCGTGCGACAGCCGTGATGGCCACTTGGATGTCGATGGCCTCGGTGGCCGGCTCCCCGTCGAGCGCGATCACGATCTCACTGATCTGCGCAGGTGAGAGCCGTTGATCCATCAGAGCCAGTAGCGGGCTGTGACCGTATCTCGGTGCGTCCTGCGGGTAGCCGCTGCGAAGCCAGTGCACAAAAGCGGTGACCACTGCCGGAATGAACATGAGAGACCTTCTTCGCAAGGAATTCATCGACGAGCATCAGTGCTGGGCGGCGATGTCGATCTCGTCGAGCAATGTGAGTACTCGCCGTTCGATCTCGTCACGGATCGGGCGGATCGCGTCGACTCCGAGACCTGCGGGGTCGGGAAGGACCCATTCTTCGTAGCGGCGTCCGGGGAAGATCGGGCATGCATCTCCGCAGCCCATCGTGATGACGACGTCGGCTGCGCGGACCACTTCGTCAGTCCATGGCTTGGGGTATTCACCGCTGATGTCGATGCCACGTTCGGCCATTGCTTCGATGGCTGCTTCGTTGACGCTGGTGCCGGGTTCGGATCCGCCGGACCATGCGACGGCACGTTCCCCGGCGAGTTTTTCGAAGAATCCCATGGCCATCTGGGAGCGTCCGGCGTTGTGCGTGCACAAGAACAACACGGTGGGTTTGCCGTCGTTGGAGAGTCCTTCGACCTTGGCCAGGGCGCGTAGTCGCTGCCGGGCGAAGCGTTCGGCCAGGAGAGGGAGGTAGTTGACGACGGAGGCGCGGCCGGCGAACTGGTCGTAGGACGAATGCAGGAACCGCTCGATGGTTTCGGTGTTGAAGACGTCGGTGAATTCCGTGGCCAGGTGTGCGGCGGCGCTTTTGAGGGCTAACCGTTGATCGATGGTCAGGTCGTCGCGGTGATGTGTTGTGGTGCTGAGGTTGTCGGTCATGAGAGTTCTCCGTTCGGGAGGCAATGGGGGGCGAGTCGAGCGACTCGGTGGTCGATGTCGTCGAAGGCTCGGTCGAACGCTGCGGCACTGCCGGTGCGGGCAGGGTCCGGAATCGACCAGTGAAGAGAGTTCGGGTTTTCGCGCATTTCTTCGTGGGCGTTGTCGCACACGGCGATGACCATGTCCCCGGGTGCGAGGACATCGGCGACATCGGCCGGGCGCGTGGCGTCGAGAGGTAGGTCGTGGCGGCGGGCGGCGGCGAGGGCGCCGCTGTGAATTCGGGGAGCGGGGTGGGTGCCGGCCGATGCTGCCGGGATGTGGGATTGCTTGTTCCACAACGCCGCGGCCAGTTGCGAGCGCGCGGAATTGTGGGTGCACACGAACACGATCCGCGTCGCGGTCAAGGGCGACGAGGTAGGAACGAGCACCTCCAGCGCGGTGGGCTGGAGTCGTAGGTAGGTACGGCGCTTGTCACCTTCGGATCTCGATCGGTGCACGAGACCAGCGCGTTCGAGGACCCCGAGGTGGTGGGCGAGCAGGTTCGAGGAGATGGAGAGTCGGCGTTGCAGTTCCGAGGGCGATGCGTCGCCGAGGACGAGCATGTCGACGATCGACAACCGTGCCGGATCGGCCAGGGCGCCATAGAGAGCGGCGCGTTGTTCGAGCGAGAACTTTTGCTCAATAGTCATTGAGTCAATACTCACTGAGTTAATTTGGGATTGTCAAGCAATACCTGCCGGTAGCCGGGCTGTTCATTCAACTTTCGCCCATGGATTCATGTTCCGTTCATTTTCGCAGCGATATCCGTTCATCCCCGGCCTCTAGGTTCATCACCCGAGCGGCAATCAGCGCTGCTCAGTGTCACTCGATCTCGGTGGCCGCGCGCCGCGCGAGCAACCCCGATACTTCGAAGGAACTACGTGAAGCTCAAGCGATCTGGCGCCGCCCTCAGTGTGCTGGCGGCCAGCACCCTCCTGCTTTCAGCGTGCGGCAGCGACAACAACACCGGCGCGACGGGTTCGACCGGATCTACGGGCGCGGGCTCGACCTCGAATGTCGAGTGCGGCGGCAAGTCGGCACTCAAGGGCAGTGGTTCTACCGCCCAGGCCAACGCCATGACGCGTTTCGTGAATGCGTTCGAGCAGGCGTGCAGCGGGCAGACTCTCAACTACACGTCCAACGGCTCCGGCGCCGGTGTGAGTGAGTTCATCGGAAACCAGACCGACATCGGTGGTTCCGATTCGCCGCTCAGCAAGGACAAGGGCGAGTACGACCGTGCGAAGGAACGCTGCGCCAGCGACGCCTGGAACCTTCCCGTCGTGTTCGGTCCGCTCGCGGTGACCTACAACGTCAAGGGTGTCGACGATCTCGTCCTCGACGGCCCCACCGCTGCCAAGATCTTCAACGGTGCGATCACCACCTGGGACGATCCGGCGATCAAGGCTCTCAACGAGGGCGCTTCGCTGCCGTCGGAGAAGATCAACGTGATCTACCGCAACGACGAGTCGGGCACCACCGACAACTTCCAGAAGTACCTCGACGCAGCCTCGGACGGCGCCTGGGGCAAGGGCGCGGGTAAGTCGTTCGTCGGTGGCGTCGGTGAGGGCGCCAAGGGCAACGAGGGCACCTCCGCCGCCATCAAGAGCACCGAAGGCGCGATCACCTACAACGAGTGGTCCTTCGCCAAGGCTCAGGACCTGCAGACCGCCAAGATCGTGACCTCCGCCGGTCCCGAACCGGTCGAGATCACCACCGAGACCGTCGGCAAGACCATCGCCGGCGCCACCATCAAGGGTGAGGGCAACGACCTCGTGCTCGACACGTCCACCTTCTACAAGCCCGCCGAGACCGGCGCGTACCCGATCGTGCTGGCTACCTACGAGATCGTGTGCTCGAAGTACCCCGACGCCGAGGTCGGCACCGCTGTCCGCGCGTTCCTGCAGTCCACGATCGGCGCCGGCCAGAACGGTCTCGAGGAAAACGGGTACATCCCGCTCCCGAGCGCGTTCCAGCAGAAGCTGACCACCGCAGTCAACGCGATCTCCTGATTGCCTGATCAGCGATGGCTCTGCACCCCGACGACGTAACCCGCTCCCCGGAGACGCCCACTGCGGCGGCTCCGGGGGCGGGCGGAAAGATACCCGGCATGCCTGATCACAGCGGCAAGACTTCCCCGACCATTCCCTCGTCTCTTTCGACCGGAAAACACCAGTTCGGTGACAAGTTATTCCGGTGGCTGGCCACCGGTGCCGGTGCCACGATCGTCGTCTCCATCGGCCTGATCGCCATCTTCCTGCTCATTCGCGCCATCCCGTCGCTGCAGGCGAACAACGCGAACTTCTTCACCAGCACCGAATTCGTCACCAGCGATGCATCGAATCTGCGTTTCGGTATCCGTGACCTACTGACGGTCACCGTGCTCAGTTCGGTGTTCGCTCTGGCGATTGCGGTGCCGATCGCACTGGGTATCGCTGTGTTCTTGACGCAGTACGCGCCAGCGCGTCTCTCCCACGCTTTCGGCTCGATCGTCGATCTCCTCGCCGCAGTGCCCTCGATCGTGTTCGGTCTCTGGGGAATTTTCATCCTCGCCCCCAAGCTCAGCCCGGTCGCGGAGTTCCTCAACGACAACCTCGGCTGGTTCTTCCTCTTCAGCGAAGGCAACGTCTCCTTGACCGGCGGCGGAACCATCTTCACCGCAGGAATTGTTCTCGCGGTGATGATCTTGCCGATCATCACCTCCGTCACCCGTGAGGTCTTCCGCCAGACACCGCGCTCGCAGATCGAAGCGGCACAGGCCCTCGGCGCCACCAAATGGGAAGTCGTGCGTATGACCGTGCTGCCTTTCGGGCGCAGCGGCATCATCGCCGCGTCGATGCTCGGTCTGGGTCGCGCTCTCGGTGAAACCGTGGCCGTGCTGATCATCTTGCGTTCGGCTGCCAATGCCTCGACCTGGTCGCTCTTCGACGGCGGTTACACCTTCGCCTCGAAGATCGCCTCTGCAGCGGCAGAGTTCAGTGCTCCCCTTCCGACCGGCGCGTACATCGCCGCTGGTTTCGTCCTCTTCGCATTGACCTTCGTCGTCAACGCACTCGCTCGCATGGTCGCGAAAGGCAAGGTCAACGGATGAGCGCCGATCTCCTCGATGCGCCGGCCAAGGCGCCGACGTTCCAAAGCATCAGCACCAGCCGCAAAGCCAAGAACGGTATCGCCACCGTACTGTTCTACGCTGCCTTCGGTATCGCGCTGATTCCTCTGGTGTGGGTGCTGTTCACCGTCATCGAAAAGGGATGGCGCGCCATCACCTCCTCCGGTTGGTGGACGAATTCTCTGCAGGGTGTGCTTCCGGAACAGTTCGCCGGCGGCATCTACCACGCGCTGTACGGCACCTTGATCCAAGCAGCGATCGCAGCGCTCATCTCCGTCCCGCTCGGCATCATGGCCGCGATCTACCTGGTCGAATACGGGCGCGGAGCCTTCGCTCGCACAGTGACCTTCATGGTCGACGTTCTCGCAGGTGTGCCCTCGATCGTTGCGGCGTTGTTCGTTTTCAGCCTGTGGATCGCCACCCTCGGATTCGAACAGAGCGCTTTTGCCGTCTCGCTGGCGCTGGTGCTGCTGATGCTGCCGGTCGTCGTACGCAACACCGAGGAAATGCTCAAGCTCGTCCCGGACGAGCTTCGGGAAGCCTCCTACGCACTGGGCGTCCCGAAGTGGAAGACGATCATGCGCATCGTCATCCCGACCGCGATGCCGGGCATCATCAGCGGAGTCTTGCTCTCCATCGCCCGAGTCATGGGTGAAACAGCTCCGGTCCTCGTGCTCGTCGGCTACTCCCGCTCGATCAATTTCGACGTCTTCGAAGGCAACATGGCCTCGCTCCCGCTGCTGATCTACACCGAGCTGATCAACCCGCAGCCTGCAGGCCAGCTCCGAGTGTGGGGCGCAGCCCTGACGCTGATCATCGTCATGGCACTCCTCAACCTTCTTGCGGCGCTCGCGACCCGCTTCCTCACCAACAAGCGCTAGAAACGGACAGGAACACCAGACATGGCCAAGCGCCTCGACATCAAAGATCTCAACATCTACTACGGCAAGTTTCACGCTGTCGCCGATGTGGGCCTGTCCGTCCCGCCCCGGAGCGTGACCGCGTTCATCGGTCCGTCCGGCTGCGGAAAGTCGACGGTCCTGCGCACTCTCAACCGCATGCACGAAGTAATTCCCGGTGCGCGCGTCGAGGGTTCGGTCCTGCTCGACGGCGAGGACATCTACGATTCCAGCGTCGATTCGGTAGGCGTTCGCAAGACCATCGGCATGGTCTTCCAGCGACCCAACCCCTTCCCGACCATGTCCATCAAGGACAACGTCGTCGCCGGCCTGAAACTGAGCGGTGAACGCAACAGGAAAAAGCTCGACGAGGTGGCCGAGCGTTCGCTGCGCGGCGCCAACCTGTGGAACGAGGTCAAGGATCGCCTCGACAAGCCCGGTGGTGGCCTCTCAGGCGGTCAGCAGCAGCGTCTGTGCATCGCGCGTGCCATCGCCGTCTCGCCCGACGTCCTGCTCATGGACGAGCCGTGCTCCGCGCTCGACCCGATCTCGACTCTCGCGATCGAGGACCTGATGACCGAGCTGAAGAAGGACTTCACCATCGTCATCGTCACGCACAACATGCAGCAGGCTGCGCGTGTGAGTGACCAGACGGCTTTCTTCAACCTCGAGGCAACCGGCAAGCCCGGTCGACTCGTCGAGATCGACGACACCGAGAAGATCTTCTCGAACCCGACACAAAAAGCCACCGAGGACTACATCTCCGGTCGCTTCGGCTGAGCGACACTGTGGCTGTGCGGGCAGTCGACCTCCTCCTCACCGGCTACTTCAGGTGAGACAATGGGTACGTTCTGAAATAGGGGGTCGACAGTTGACTATCGAATTGCGTCAGCCGGACCGGGAGGTCGCTGCGGGAGCGCATTACGGCTACTCCTTGGCCGATTCGCATACGCGTCTGCTTCTGGCGGAGCCGGACCCAGCCACCGCTGCGCAGTTCATGGCGGCCGCCGACCACATGGGGATTCGCACCGACTGGTGCCGTGACGGTGCCGAGACTCTACTGGCGGTGGGTGCAGAGGTGCCGACCGTCCTGATCTTGGCTGCTCACACCGACAACGTCGACGCCGCCCGAGTGGTGGCCACGATTCGAAGCCGGTCCGATGTTCCGATCCTGGTCGGTGCAGCCAAGTCGGGCGACGAGCGCATCGTGCGCGAAGTCCTCGCCGCGGGCGCGTCGGCGGTCGTTGCCCGCCCGTACGACATCACCACCATTGCTCCGTTCGCCGGCATCACCGCGCTCTCCCTCGCCGAAGACAGTGTCGTCACCGCCGGACCGATCCGGGTCAACCCCAGTGGCTACGAGACCCGCGTCGGAAACCGCGAAGTGCAGTTGACGCAGCGGGAGTTCGAACTGCTCGTCTACTTGATCAAACGCCGCGGCCACGTCGCCAGCCAAAGCGAGATCAGCCTCGCAGTCTGGGGTCACAGCGCCGAAACGAACACCGTCGCGGTGCACGTGAAGCGGCTACGTGAAAAACTCGGCTCGGACACCCAGCACGGACAGTTCATTCGCACCATCCGCGGCGCCGGCTACCGCCTCGCTCCTTCCTTGTGTGCATGAACCCATCAGCTCCCTGCGGTAGCAGAACCCGGAAGAACTCCCAGGTCGTGTGATGGGCGCACCCACCGACGACTGGGAATCAGGATTCCGAGCACTGACGAAGTTCGTCGAACTCAAAGGTCATGCCGGCCCGGCAGGTCGAGTCCATGCGTTCGGAATCGATCTCGGCGGCTGGGTGGCACGTCGACGGATCGCATACTGGGACGGCACACTCTCCGCCGGTGAAGCCGACCTCCTCGAAAACCTACCCGGCTGGACCTGGGGGAAACCGCGACGCAAAAGTTGGCGAGCAGCACTGTCCGCATTATCGGACGAGCTCGCCGCGCGCCCCGACACGGACCTGTCGTCGACTCTCGTGATCGATGGTATCGATCTGGTCGCATGGGCGAACGCCCAGCGCACAGCCCACCAGAATGGCGAGCTCACCGACACCCAGATTCTCATGCTCGAAGCCCTACCCGCCTGGATGTGGGACAACGACACCGTTCGTTGGGAAACCGGGCGCTCTGCACTCGAGATGTACCTCCGAGAGCACGATGGTGCCGATGTCCCTCGCTCAGCGCGCGCCAACAGCTTCGACGTGGGCAAATGGGTGTTCCGCTGCCGAGAAGAGCATCGCGCCGGCACCCTGCCCCCGGATCGTATCGCCGAACTGAACAAGCTCCCAGGGTGGCGATGGGGCCGCGAGAGCGACGCGTGGATACAGGGGATCTCGGCCCTTAAGGCCTACACCGCCATCCACGGAACAGCCTCCCCCCGACAATCAGAGATCCTCGACGGGTTCTCCCTCGGACAGTGGGTCCACCACCGGCGCCGCGACTACAAAACCGGCACCCTGGCGATCGAGAAAATCGCCGCCCTCGAAGCGCTGCCCGGCTGGGACTGGGATCCTTTCCAAACACAATGGGAGAGAGGGTTTTCCGTATTGACTCAGTTCGTCGCGAACTCCGGTCATGCTCGACCATCCAAGAGCGCGGTCACCGGAACTTATCCCCTCGGCGAATGGGTCAGCACCCAACGAAAACACCACCACCGAGGAATTCTGTCCGACGCCCGCTCCGCACGACTCGAACAACTTCCAGGTTGGCGCTGGATCGACGACAAACAGCACGAGTAAACCCGGCAAGTGAACCGTCGCAAGACAACCCCACTCATGCTCGCCAGCAACCTTGGATCACAGCGATGCAGGTTTCGCAGAGGATTCCTGCTTTCCAAGGCAAGGCGAAGTGCACATGGCTCCCTGGGAACGAAAGTTCCGGAAACGCTCAATGGTGACCTCGGCCCCCGAGTGGCGGCGCCTGTCAATTCCCGCACCCGGAGAATCCGCCGAATCGATGTTCCCGACAGATCCCGACACCACTACTTCTGCACCGGACTGATCAACACACCGGCAACACCGCTACAACCGCTTCGCTCACCTCATCACATTGCTGAGCGCCGAACCTGCTGAAACAGGGGGGTGCACCCGCAATCGATTTCACGATTCAGCAACACCGTCCTGAGGCTCAGATTCCAGGATCCAGCACACACCGACATCGTCGGTTTCCGGCGGAATCCCACTTTCCGCTCGACCCAGCAGCGCAACAAGGTTTGTTTCGAGGGTGGCAAGTTCGCGGATCTTGCCACGAACCTGGGAGAGATGCTCCGAGAGCATCTCCACGACCTGCTCACAAGGAGCCGCCCCGCGGTCATGGGTGGTGAGGATCTGGCGGATCTCTCGCAAGGTGAGACCTGCAGACTGGGCGCTGCGGACGAACCGCAAACGCGAAAGAGATTCCGGACCGAAATCCCGGTAGCCGTTGGACTTTCGGACCGGGACGGGAATCACCCCACTGTCCTCGTAGAAACGCAGCGTCTTCGGGGCAACGCCACTCCGAGCGGCCAGTTCACCAATTTTCACGAGATCCTTGACCTTCCATCGCACTGGAATGTCCATTATGGATGACGTTCGGGAACCGCAGGTGACTCGGACCGCTCGTCGTCGCGCTGACGGCGAACGCTCAGAAGGAGGTGTGAAATGAACCCACTGGAGATGTTGTGCGACTGGCTGTGTCGAGCGATGGGTCCTTGCTGTCCCCCCATGTGATGCCGTGGCGAGCAACTCGGAATCTACCGATGTCACTTCGCCGTTCCTGGTGAGGTACGTCGGCCGGCCACCGTTCGGCTGGCGTACCGCATTCACTTCCAAGTCCGGTGCATCACCCTTCCTCGAATCGCCCTACATTGCTATCATCGTTTTATGACGATGAATAACGAGTCGGGATGCCTCGCTGCAACCGGCAGCGGGTCCAGTCTGGATGCGGCAGTGGCACTGTTCCACAGTCTCTCGGATGGCACCCGGTTGTCGATCGTGCGCCGTCTCGCCGAAGGAGAAGCGCGGGTTGCGGATTTGATCGGTGAACTCGGCCTCGCCCAGTCGACGGTGTCCGCACATGTCGCATGCCTACGTGATTGCGGTCTGGTCGACGGCAGACCAGAAGGTCGGCAGGTGTTCTACTCGCTGGCCCGACCGGAGTTGATGGACCTACTCGCCTCGGCGGAGACGCTGCTTGCCGCGACAGGGAACGCGGTTGCCCTGTGCCCGAATTACGGCACCGACACCGGAGATAGCCGTGAGTGACGCGTGCGGCTGCGGCCACGACGAACCCCGCGCCGAGGGCGAGGAAGAACACGAGATCGAAAAGTGGTGGCAGGTTACCGAGATCCGGGCGGCCGCAGCAGCGGGCGTGCTGCTGATCGCGGCCCTGACAGTCCGGCTGGCCGGCGGGCCTGATGCTCTCGGGATCGGCTTCGAAGCGGGCGCGCTGATCATTGCCGGCTACACCTTCGTCCCGTCCACTCTCACACGCCTGGCCAAGGGCAAGATCGGCGTCGGCACCCTGATGACGATCGCGGCCGTCGGCGCGGTACTGCTCGGCGAGGTCGGCGAAGCAGCCATGCTCGCATTCTTGTTCGCGATCAGCGAGGGACTCGAAGAGTATGCCGTCACCCGCACTCGCCGTGGCCTGCGCGCCCTGCTGTCCCTGGTCCCGGACACCGCGACAGTGCTCCGCGGCGGCCGGGAGGAAACCGTCCCGCCCTCGGAGCTCGAGCTCGGTGAGGTCATGATCGTCAAGCCCGGGGAACGGATCGCCACCGACGGCATCATTCGCAGCGGGCGCACCGCCCTGGATACCTCCGCGATCACCGGAGAGTCGATGCCCGTCGAAGCCGGTCCCGGCGACGAGGTGTTCGCCGGGTCGATCAACGGCACCGGCGTCCTCGAAGTCGAGGTCACCGCAGATGCGCAGGACAATTCGCTGGCCAAGATCGTGCGGATCGTCGAGGCCGAGCAGTCCCGCAAGGGCGAGGCGCAACGCCTCGCCGACAAGATCGCCAAGCCGCTGGTTCCGGGCGTGATGATCGTCGCCGCGGCTATCGCCGCGGTCGGTAGCATGCTCGGTGATCCGCTGGTGTGGATCGAACGAGCCCTGGTGGTACTGGTCGCCGCGTCGCCGTGCGCGCTGGCCATCGCGATCCCCGTCACCGTTGTCGCCGCAATCGGCGCAGCATCCAAGCTCGGCGTCCTGGTCAAGGGCGGCGCTGCCCTCGAAGCGCTCGGCCGGATCCGCACCGTCGCGTTGGACAAGACCGGCACCCTTACCCGCAACCAACCCGCCGTGATCGACGTCGCGACCGCGAACGGCGCCGACCGCGGGGACGTTCTCGCGGTGGCCGCAGCGTTGGAAGCGCGTAGCGAGCACCCTCTCGCTCGCGCGATTCTCGCCGCCGTCGAGGACTATGTGCCTGCCGACGACGTGGACGCGGTCACAGGGGCGGGCTTGACCGGCTACATCGACGGCATACCTGTGCGCCTCGGTCGACCGGGCTGGATCGACCCGGGTCCGCTGGCAGGGGATATCGAGCGGATGCAGCATGCCGGCGCCACTGCGGTGCTGATCGAGCGCGCCGGAACGGTCATCGGGGCGGTCGCCGTCCGTGACGAGCTCCGACCGGAAGCACGTGAGGTGGTTGCCGGGCTACGACGCGGCGGGTACACCGTCGCGATGCTCACCGGCGACAACGAACGCACCGCCCAAGCGCTGGCCGCCGACGTCGGCATCGACGACGTGCACGCCGACCTGCGCCCGGAGGACAAGGCACGGATCGTGGAAACCTTGCGTGCGCGCCGCCCGACGGCAATGGTCGGGGACGGTGTCAACGACGCCCCCGCCCTGGCCACCGCCGACTTGGGCATTGCCATGGGCGCGATGGGATCCGACGTGGCCATCGAGACCGCCGATGTTGCTCTGATGGGCGAAGACCTGCGGCACCTGCCGCAGGCGTTGGCGCACGCGCGCCGCTCCCGGACCATCATGCTGCAGAACGTCGGACTGTCGCTGGCGATCATCACCGTCCTGATGCCGTTGGCCTTGTTCGGGGTCCTCGGCCTGGCCGCCGTGGTCCTGGTGCACGAGGTCGCTGAGATCGTGGTCATCGCCAACGGTGTCCGGGCCGGCCGCGCGCAAGCCTTCCCCACCGGATCGGTACCCGCACCGGCGGGGAAGGTCGAGGCCCGCACGTGAGCGAATTAGCGGCTCGATCAATCCGCACAGGTAGCACGCGGCGGGTGATTCTCGTGGTCGTCGGTCTCGCTCTCATCGCGATCGCACTGTCGGCCGAACCCGTTGCGCGCCGTACCCTTTCCGGTGCACGCACCGTCGATATGGGATTGCTGCAACTGAAGTTGGCGTACAACAGCGGTGTCGCGTTCAGCATCGGCCAACAGCTTCCGGCCTGGATCATCCTCGCGGTCACCGCCGCCATCACTCTCGGCGTCGGAATTTACGCCTGGCGCACCGTCCCCACCGCTTCACTGGTGGGGACGGTGGGTTGGTCGGCGATCCTCGCCGGAGCTGCCGCCAACGTGATCGATCGTGCCGTCGACGGAAAGGTCACCGACTATTTCCACACCGGCTGGTGGCCCACCTTCAACCTCGCCGACACCTACATCACCTGCGGCGTCGTGCTGCTCGTCGCATCACTGATCTTTGAGTCCACCCACGACCCGGCCGATCCCCCGCCCGCACAGGAGAGTTCGAAATGACAGCAATACCCGAGATCAGGCCGCGCCGCGGCAGCCGCCGGATGCGAGGATGATCGGCACCATCGCCGCGGCGGTAGCGATGTTCGCCGGCACCAACATCGACGACATCGTCGTACTGACCGTCCTGTTCGTCGCCTCCGCCAGTCAAGGACGGCCGCGGGCATGGCAGATCGTTGCCGGCCAGTACCTCGGCCTGATCACCCTCGTCGCGATCAGTGTGGTCGCCGCCCTCGGGTTGGTGATCGTGCCCGAGGACTGGGTTGGACTACTCGGATTACTTCCCCTGTCGCTAGGAATCTGGGGACTGATCCAGGGCTTACGCAGCGACGGAGACGGTGAACCCGTAGTGGTCGCGGCCGGGACGATCAGCGTCGCCGCCATCACCATCGCCAACGGCGCCGACAACATCGCCGTCTACACCCCGGTCTTCCGCACTCTCGGTGCGCCCCAGACCATCGTTACCATCGCCGTGTTCCTGATCTGTGTCGGACTCTGGTGCGCCGCCGGCAGAATGCTCGGCACCCACAAGAAGGTCATCGACACCCTCGAGCGCGTCGAGCACTGGCTCGTGCCCACAGTCTTCATCGGGCTGGGCGTCATCATCCTGCTCGAATCCGGTGTGATCGGCCGCCTGATCGCCGCCGCGGCATGACCGACACTGCTGGCACGGTGGCACCTTGATCCGTCCCGGCTCCTCGCGGTCGCCGGGGCACGCGGATGTCTGCGACTCCGCGCACCGCATCCCGGCCGGAACCGTGCATGGCGCGTCACAACGGTCCGGCCACCGAAGCAAAGGCGAGCGGAAGATCCAGTGCGAATTGGCAGAACGACAAACTCGGACGGCGCCCGAATGATCGTTGGACCAGCGGTGGCCGCCTTCTCGGACGTCGGCACGGGCAGGGGTTGGGCTTCCTGCCCTCTGTCGGAATTATCCGATGGCCGTTTGCTGAAATCGGGGAGATCAGCCCCGTGAACCACTCGCATCGTGCGGCTTGCGCAGCGGCGGCGCATTCGTCAGGCGGGCGATGTGTGGAGGCCGAGCTGCACGGCATGCTCGTAGTCATCGTCGATGAGGACCACTGTGCGGTGTTCGCGGTCGAGAAGTGAAGCGGCGATCGATGCGCGGTAACCGGATGCGCAGTGCACCCACACTTCGGCCGCGGAAACTTCCTCGAGTCGGTGTGGTAGCTCGTGGAGGGGGATGTTCACGGCACCAGGAAGGTGGCTGTCCGCGTACTCGGACTGTTGACGCGCATCGAGGACGCTTATCTCACGTTCGCCGGTGGCCGCCGCGAGTCCGGCGAAGTCGGATACATCGTAGGAGCGGACCTTTCCGTCGCCGACGAGCGAGTGAATCTCACCGACGGCGGATCCGGAGGGACTGTCGATGCCGATCCGAGCCAGCTCGCGGGTCGCCTCGGCGATCTGGTCGGTTGTTTCACCGATCAGCGTCAACGGCACGCCCCACTGATAAAGCCATCCGAGATAGGTGACGAAGCTGGTCGACAGTTCGAACCCGAGAGAGCCATCGACGTGGCCGGCGGCGAAAGCGGTGCGTGCTCGTAGGTCAACGACCCATTGCCCGGCGTCGATGCGGCGACGTAGTTCGTCTGGATCGACGGGCTCGGGCATGGACAGGTCGATCGGGGCCGGCCCTTTGGTGTTGATGACGCCCATATGGGCGTAGTACGCGGGATATGCAGACAGGCCCGCGATCAGCTCGTCGACATAGGTGTGTTCGTCCTGAGTCAGTGCGGGGTTGGACTGCTGCTGTTCACCGATGGTGGATGAGTCCCCGCTGGTCGGAGTTGCGGCACAGAAGCTACCGAACCCATGTGTGGGGTAGACCTCCACCTCAGCGGCCAGTTCGGCCGCGATACGGCGGACCGAATGGTACTGCGCGTGGGTCAGTTCATCAGTGTGCTCGGAGCCGAGCAGGTCAGTGCGCCCGGTGGACCCGTAGAGCATGGAGCCGCCGGTGAAGATTGCGATCGGCTCGCCGCGCCGGTGCAGAACGTAACTGACGTGGTGATGAGTATGCCCTGGGGTGTGCATGACCTCGAACGTCGTCGATCCCGCGTCGACGACATCGCCGTCGACGACTGCTCGGCGCTCGTATTCGACCGGATCGCCGTCCGGGACGACGTATTCGGCACCCGTGGCGCGCGCAAGTTCCAGGCCGCCAGTGACGTAGTCGTTGTGGATGTGAGTTTCCAGCACGTGGGTGATGACAGCGTTCTTTTCTGCTGCCAGCGCCCGGACGCGGTCGATGTCGCGTTGTGGATCGATCACCACGGCGATACCGTCGTGGCTGATCAGATAGCTGCGGTCGCCGAGGCTGGAAGTTTCAATGATGGCGATGTCCGGGTCGGTCGTGCTCATGGGGAGCTCCTACATGTTGTCGGTCGGCCTCGTTCCTGATGTGAAGCGGGCGTTCAGGCCAGCGCCAGGAAGAGCTTTTCCAGTTCTGCTTCGGTCATGGGTTCTTTGTTGTCTGCCGCTTCGCCTGTCATGCACTCTCGGAGACCGGTAGCGACGATCTTGAAGCCAGCTTTGTCGAGGGCCCTGGAAACAGCGGCGAGCTGGGTGACAACGTCTTTGCAATCGCGTCCGTTCTCGATCATGCCGATCACTCCCGAGAGTTGGCCGTGTGCGCGGCGGAGGCGGTTGAGGACCAATGCGATGCTGTCTTCGTCGCCGATCATGGGGTCTCCTTCAGATGCATGATGATGCCAGAAATTGCCAGATTACCCCCGGGGGCATCCAACGGGGTGCACGGTAGATCATCCGAGAACGAGAGTGTCGATGAGGACGTAACCTGCCACGACAAACACCAGGTAGGCGAACCACTGCCGAAGTGAGTCCGTGGCGATGCGTGTACCGAATCGTCCGGCCACCAACGAACCCGCAATGGCTGAACCTGCGAACGCTGCCGTCAAGGGCCAGTTTCCACCTAGGCCGTCGGCCTGAGCGATGAGTCCGGCGGCGGAGTTGGCGACGATGACCACCAAAGAGGTTCCGACGGCGACACTCATCTCGATTCCCAGCAGCAGAACCAATGCGGGGATGATCAAGAAGCCCCCGCCGACGCCGAACAGTCCGGTAAGGACACCGACGCCGAATCCGGTCGGTATGGACCGAGGTGCGCATCGGCGCCAGTTGATCCCGGAATTGCTCGTCCTGCAGGCGGTTCCGGGATTGTCGGGGCTGCGCAGCATGCGTGCCCCCGCGAGGATCATGACGATCGCAAAGCCGATCATCACGGCAGTTTCAGGTAGATGCTTGCCAAGGGCAGTGCCGGCCAGGGTGCCGAGGACTCCGGTGGCGGCGAAGATTGCCGCGAGTCGCCATTCGATGAGCCGCGCCCGCACCTTGGAGATGACCCCGACCGCGGAGGCGACACCGATCACCAACAGCGAAGTCGGTATCGCCTCCGGCAGGGGGAACCCGAGAGCGTACACGAGGATCGGGACAGCGAGGATCGATCCACCGCCTCCGAGGAGACCGAGCAGGATTCCGACGGTGAGGCCGAGCGCCAGCGCCAGGGTCAACGTCATCAACTGCGCACTGCATCCCGACTGCCGAGCGTGTCCAGGGCGGCTTGGAGTTTGGTGGTGGCCTCGGCCGCGACATCTGACAGTGCTGGTTCGCCCGTCACTTGGACCATGAGGTCCGGGTTCATCGCCTCGACGATGACCGATCCGGCGGTGGTGTCGGCACGGACGACGACGTTGCAGGGCAGTAGCAGGCCGATCTCACGCACGATTCCTACGGCGCGGTGTGCAAGCGTGGGATTGCACGCGCCTAGGATCAGATACTTCTCCATGTCTGTGCCAAGTTTGGCTTTCAGGGTGGCCTGCATGTCAATTTCGGTCAGCACACCGAAGCCTTGCTCGGACAGTGCTGCTTTGGTGGCGGTGACCGCCGTCTCGAAGTCGGTGTCGGTCAAGGTGGTCGAGAGTGCGATGGTCATGGTGGAGAATTCCTTCCGTTCGTCGAACTGCGGCAATTGTGTGCCTATCCGCTTCGGGGGTGGCGAAGACTTGGTACGCCCGCTCTGGTGAGAAGCGCACTTGCCGGGCACCAGCCGACCGCGGCGTAGAGGGCGAGGTTCGCGGCGGCGAAGGCGCTGAGCAGCCTCCACCGTGGTGCGTGGAGTTCGCCGAGGGTCAGGCCCGTCGCGGTGACGCCGGCGGCCAGTGCGGGGACGATACGTTCGATCGGCCACCCGGCAGACGTGCTCGAATGCGTGATGTTCGGATCGGTCATGATTCCTCCGTGAGGTGTTGTAATGGTCAGTGCGAGAAGCGGATCGACGGCAACATTCTGCGCAGCCAGCCCGGTGCCCACCATGCAGCGTGACCGCTCAGCCGGAGCAGGACCGGGAGCAGGATCAGCCTGATCAGGAAGGCGTCGAGCAACACCGCGACGCCGAGGATGATGCCCATTTCCTTGGGTGGGAGCGGATCGGAGAGCGCGAAGGTGAAGAACACGGCGACCATGACCGCCGCAGCGGCGAAGATGACGCGTCCGGAGTGCGCGAGGCCGTCGACCTGAGCAGCCTTCGGGTCCCCGGTCTTCTCGTAGTGTTCTTTCGCGGTGGCGAGCAGGAACACGGTGTAGTCCATGGCGATGGCAAAGATCATCGCGAAGAAGAACACCGGCCCCCAGCCGTCGAGGAAACCTTGAGGGGTGAAGCCGAGCAGCGACGATCCGTGTCCGTCTTGGAAGATCAGCTTCGCAACCCCGAACGCTGCGGCGGTCGACAGCAAACTGACGGCGGTGCCGAGGATCGCGATCAGTGGTACCTGCAGAGCGACGAGCAGCAGGATGAAGCCGAGGGCGAGGATGATCCCGATAACCAACGGTAGGTAGTCGTTCAGGGCTTGCTGCAGGTCGAGGTTCTCCGCTGGCGCGCCGCCGACGAGCGCGGACTCCGGTAGTTGTGCGCGTAGGTCACCGAGGATCGTGCCCATGGCCTCTGCGGAAGGGTCCACGGCAGGAAACGCTTGCAGCAGTGTGTAGTTCGAATCGTCTGTTGATGGTGTGGGCGGGGTGACCATCGAGATCCCGTCGACGCTGCTCGCTGCCGCGGCGGTAGCAGCCGCATCGGAAGACGGGACAACTATCTGCAGCGCGCCGGGTGCCCCGTCACCGAACTGGGCCTGAACCAACTCGTAACCTTGCCGAACGGGCGCATCGTCGGGAACGACAGCGATGGACGGCATTGCCACCTTCAGTCCCAGGACAGGTAAGGCCAGGGCGACGAGGATGCCGACGGAGACCAGCGCGAACGGCCATGGGTACTTGTGAAGCAATTCGCCCCACGCAGCGAACTTCGGGGATCGGTGCTGTTGGCGTTTCGCGTAAGGCAGGGATGCTGCGTTGACCTTGGGGCCGAGTGCGCCCAGCGTGGCCGGAAGAAGTGTCATGGTGGCGATCAGAACGAACGTGACGGCCAGCATGATGCCTACGGCCATGGTGCGCACGGCCGGTGCGGGAACGAGCAGCACTGCCGAGAGGCTGACCAGGACGGTAAGTCCGGACAGGAGCACCGCTTTGCCTGCGGTGTCCATGGTTTCGGCAACGGCTGCTCGTGGATCGGCCGTACGGAGGGCGTCGCGGAAGCGGGCGACGATGAACAAGGCGTAGTCGATGCCGAGAGCGAGGGCGAACATCATCGCGAAATTCATCGCCCATACCGAGATCGGTGTGACCTCGTTGAGCAGCACCAAACCGCCGGCGGAGGCGACGAGTCCGGCCACTGTGAGCAACAGCGGCAGCCCGGCAGCGACGAGGGAGCCGAATGCGAGCACCATGATCGCCAAAGTGACTGGCCAAGAGAATAGTTCAGCCTGAATCATCGCATCGTGGTTGGCTTTGTTGAAGTCGGACCACAACGCGGAGGATCCGGTGGGATAGACCTCGATACCGTCGCCGGAGAGTGCGGTCAGCTCGTCTTTGACATCGTCGACGGCTTTGACCATGTCGTCCGCGTTTGCGTTGGCGCCGGCGATGAGGATGCCGGTGTGGCCGTCGGGGCTGATGGTCATACCAGGCTGTGGGGCGATGACGGCACCGAACCGGGTGTCACCGTCGAACACAGCTGTGACGTCGATGAGTCTCTGCTGCACGGTGGGATCGTCGATCGACGCGGTGTCCGAATGGACCACCACCTGAACCGCGGCCGAGGAGTTCCCGCCGAAATGCTGTTGCGCGAGTTCACGGACCTGGACCGATTCGGATCCGTTGGCTTGCCACCCAGCACCCGCCAGTGACGAAAAAACCGACGGCGCTGCAGATCCGAGCGCGACAAGCGCGATCAGCCAGACACCGAACACCCATCGGCGGCGTGCGACCATCGCGCTTCCCAGGCGTCCGAGTATGCCGGGTGTAGATACGCGATCACGATCGTCACGACCGGTGGCCGTCACGGTGTCGGGCACAGACATAACTTCTCCTAAAATACGGGCTGGGGTATTCAAATGAGCGAGCTAGACCTCGGTAAACCTGACCCAATTGGAAGGTTAGGCCCTTGCACTCGCGACCGGGATTGGCGGCGAAACAGCGATCGCGAGGCGCTGGCGCCGATCGATAGGACCAACGGTCTCAGCAGAGCAGGTGCACTGCCGAGGCCGTGAAACATCCTTCGTGACGTCGTCGACATGTCGATCGCAACCTGCCCACGCGATCTTGTCGCATATCGGGCACGGGACGGGGTAACACATAGACAGTCCTTTCTGACGAGCGTCTACCCACTGTTGCATATACCCAGGGGGGTATGCAAGTACCCCTGGGGGTATACGCTCGGGTAGGCCGTTCGCTCCTCTCGGGCGCCCACCCGAGGGGGTGGGCCGTCCGGGTCGTCGAGTGCCCAGGCGAGGTACCGCTTTCTGGGTAGCCGACGCACACGTCGGCGCATCCGTCGAGACGACTCAGTCCGGGTGCGGCGGCCACGCCATCGGTGAGAGGTCTCGGGAACTCGTGGCGTGGATCGAGCGCGCCGGAACCGTCATCGGGGCAGTCGCCGTACGAGACGAGCTCCGACCGGAAGCACATGAGGTGATCGCCGGGCTACGACGCGGCGGGTACACCGTCGCGATGCTCACCGGCGACAACGAACGCACCGCCCAGGCGCTGGCCGCCGACGTCGGGATCGACGACGTGCACGCCGACCTGCGCCCGGAGGACAAGGCACGGATCGTGGAAACCTTGCGTGCGAACCGCCCGACGGCAATGGTCGGGGACGGTGTCAACGACGCCCCCGCCCTGGCCACCGCCGACTTGGGCATTGCCATGGGCGCGATGGGTTCCGACGTGGCCATCGAGACCGCCGATGTTGCTCTGATGGGCGAAGACCTGCAGCACCTGCCGCCGGCTCTGCATCCGATGAACCGAATGCTCGCACAATTGCGCAGTGTCTACACGAAGCGCATCGCTTGCACGACCGACACAGCGCCGTCGCGTTTCGGCCCGCAAAGAGGACCGCAGCCGGCCGCACCAGCGATGACACCCAGCGTTGGCATCACCTCGAACGCACACATGTCCTCTCCCAGCCCTGTCCATGGCCACACAAACCACCTCGCCATGCTCCCCTGGCCTTACATCAGCGTGACTGCCGCGAAGCCGTCGGGCAGGTTCTTCGCATCATCGTCGTCGCCGCCCCGGGATCCGCACTGGGCCGCTATCCGGAGGGCAACACCGAACGAACTCGTGCCGGTCTTATGACACCGATGCCGATACCTGACGATCTTGCCGAGAAAATGCAGACCTACCAGTCCTGGGTTTCGTTTACCGCGAGCTGTCCTGCACTGCCGCATACTCGAAACCACACGCCGACGGAGGAACACCATGATGCACCTTGAAATTTTGCAAGTCCCGGACTGCCCGAACGTGCAGCTCCTCGAACAACGGATCGAGCACGTTCTCGCGGAGGAGTCCATCGATTGGGAACTGCGCCACGTAATCGTCGACGATCCTCGATCCGCAAGGCTTGCGGGCATGACCGGATCGCCGACGTTGCTCGTCGACGGCCGCGATCCGTTTGCCGAACCGGACCAGGTCCCCAACGTGTCATGCAGGCTCTATCGAGATTCCACGGGCGAGGTCGGTGGCGCTCCTACCGTTGCTGCACTGAGGGGTGCGTTCGGTATGGCTGCGCCCACAGCTGATGTAGAGGGCGATGAGTGAAAGTATCGGCCACCCACCGGTGGTCCCAACAGGGTCGTCTCCAGCAGCAGCCCCGGGGTTCCTCACAAGGGCGAGCTGACTCAACGGTCCTCCGTACTGCGCCTGCTCGAGTCTCGTCCGCCTGATCCCGCAGCTTGTACCGATTCCGAAACTCGAGACCACCACGGATACCGCCGACTCCGCACCTGATCCCGTCACCTGACATCTTCATCCCAATGCCAATCAATGCATGATCGCGCGCCCTCGGCATCACCCAGGAAGGCAGCTTTGAGCGGTCATACGTCCAAAAAAGACAGGTTGTGGCACCGATGCTGGGCATTTTCGTTACTGGAGCTTTCACGCGCACCTAACCGGAGGGAACCCTTCACCGGGTGCGCATTGCACGCCGTTTTTCATCTACGACCATCACTTCTTCATTGATCCGGCGGCGCAATGACCGGAACGCGATCGCAGAGATGGCGAATCCGAGCAGCACCGCCCCGAACAGTGCTAACACACCGGGGATTTCGAGTTCGAGTATGGCGTTGATTCCCATGATGATCACTGCGAGGCCGGCGATCAGGGCGAGTCGAACCGCGGTGTAGTACATCACCAGACGCACGAGCTTTGACCGTGCTACACGGTTGATCCGCGCCACGCGCGTCTGCGGTGCTTGATGGGCACCCAGTGCCGCAATTTCTGGGCTGACTGGTGGATTGATACGGCCCTTCGGAGCGGACTGGCGTTTCACGATGCTCGATTCTCGGGTTCGGATCCCGCCTCTGGTTGGCGGGGGCGACAGAACGAACCATATGTCTACTATGCACAATAGTAGTTCAGTGTTGTCCCGGTTCACCGCACCACGCTTGGAGGAAGTGCATGCAGGCACAGTCTCGGTGGTTCCTGCTCTTCCTGGTTGTGATCGGTCTTCTCGTCGTGGCGATCTGGCCTCGATCAACGTCAACCGAGACCCATTCCTCGACCCGGCCTCAAGTGCCTCCGGCCGCCCAGGCAGATGAAGATCGCGTCGACTCGGGGTTTTCCTCGAAGTCCGCGGCAGCAGCGGTTCCCTGTCCTGTGGCCCCGGCAGTACCGCCCGCTGGAGGAGAACTCCTGGGAATCAAAGCGACGTGTCTTGGCGAGAATACTGTGGTCGACCTCGGTGCAGCGCTGTCCGGGGAGCCGACCCTGATCAACCTCTGGGCCTCGTGGTGCGGGCCGTGCCGATCGGAAATCCCGGTCCTGAATGACTATGCAGGTACTCCGGGCTCCATCCGAGTAGTCGGGATCAACGTCCAGGACGACATGTCCACAGCACTAGCGCTTCTCACCGCTGCAGGCGTGCACTATCCCTCGTTCGCTGCGGTCGACGACATCGGAATTGCGCTATCGGCGCCGCCAGTTCTGCCGCTGAGCTTTCTCGTCCAACAAGACGGGTCCGTCGAACAGATTACAACCCCCATGGTTTTCGAAAACACTGACCAAATACGCTCCGCTGTAAGTGAGTTGATGAAATGAATGCCCCCGCACTCCCTCGCAAATCGAGACAACGCGTACTCGGAAAACCGACCCGCATCCTCCCACTGGTCGCTATTCTCACTGCGATCGTCGTCGCCGCGAGTGGATGTGCAACCGGCACCGATGCAGTCGCTTCGGGTGCGAATTTCGATTTCGTGTCACCGGGAGGACAAACCGATATTTTGTACGACCCGCCCGAATCGCGAAACATGATCGGTGTATTGGCCGGACCTGACCTCATGGCCGACGGTAGCGATATTTCACTCACTGATTACGCCGGTCAGGTCGTCGTGATCAATCTGTGGGGGCAATGGTGCGCCCCGTGCCGGTCCGAGGCCGACGATCTCGAGCGCGCGTACGAAGCAACCGAAAGTCTCGGTGTTCAGTTTCTCGGGATCAACGTTCGAGATCCTCAACGAGACAAGGCCCAGGACTTCGTCGTCGACAACAACGTCAGCTACCCCTCGATCTACGACCCGTCGATGAGAACTTTGACAGCGCTCGGCGGAAACTATCCGACAAGCGTGATTCCCTCCACCTTGGTGTTGGATCGCAGACAGCGCGTCGCCGCTGTGTTTCTTCGCGCACTTCTCACCGAGGATCTGCAACCGGTCATCGAGCGCGTGGCGGCCGAGCGGTGAACGAACTCGCCCAAGGTGTCGGCTCCAGCTTCCAGACCGCCGCCGCGAGCGGCCCGTTACTGCTCGCCGTAGCAGCGTGCATTCTGGCCGGTCTGGTGTCGTTCGCATCGCCGTGTGTGGTGCCGCTCGTTCCCGGATATCTGTCGTATCTGGCCGGCATTTCCGGAGCTGATTCTCCAGCGGTGACCCGTGGCGACGAGACCTCGGAACCTGCAGGCAGATGGCGGGTTACCGGCGCGGCAACGATGTTCGTTGCCGGATTCACCGTGGTGTTCGTTCTCGCCACCGCGTCGGTGTTCGGGGTGATCGGAACCCTGCGCATCAACGAAGACCTGCTCCAACGGGTGGGTGGTGTGATCACCATCGTGATGGGGTTGACCTTCATCGGCTTGATTCCTGCCTTGCAGAAAGACACACGGTTCGCCCCGCGGCGTATCTCCTCCCTTGCCGGCGCGCCCTTGTTGGGGGGCGTGTTCGCGTTGGGTTGGACACCATGTCTCGGCCCCACCCTCGCCGGAGTTATTTCGGTGGCGGCCGGAACTGAAGGCACGACAGCAGCGCGGGGCGTGATACTGATTGTCGCCTACTGTCTGGGATTGGGACTGCCGTTCATCGTGCTTGCGTTCGGGTCGGCGAAAGCTCTCCGCGGCGTCGGGTGGCTCAAACGCCATTCACGGACGATTCAGATCGTCGGCGGAATAATGCTCGTCGCTGTCGGGCTCGCACTGGTCACCGGCGTGTGGGGCATGTTCGTCGGCTGGTTACGCAACGAATTCGTCAGTTCGGTCGTGCTGCCGATATGACAGATAACGCCACCGCGGGAGGTCGCATCCGCCGCCTACCGAGACTGATTATCCGAGAAAGCGTTCGACTACTGCGCCACAATTGGCGCCGGTTGACGTCGATGAGCACCGCGCTCGTGCTCCTGTTCCTCTTGGCACTCGCAGCACTTCCCGGTGCTATGTTGCCTCAGCGAAATCTCAACGTACAGAAAGTTTCCCAGTACATCGCGGCGCAGCCAACCCTCGGCCCGCTATTCGACAAGCTGGAGTTGTTCGACGTCTTTTCCAGCTTCTGGTTCACTGCGATCTACGTCCTGCTGTTTCTCTCTCTCATCGGCTGTCTTGTTCCACGCCTGCAGGCGCATCTCGGCGCGCTTCGGAGCCAACCTGTACGAGCACCTCGGAATCTGTCCAGGTTGCCGCACCATTTCCACGGCGTAGTTGACATCTCGCATGACGAGGCCCTCACCAGAGTGCGGCAGTCGCTCAAGGGCTGGCGGGTAGCCGTCAGGTCCGAAAAGGATTCCGAGGTATCGGTTTCCGCGGAAAAGGGGTATCTGCGTGAGGCCGGGAATCTGGTGTTCCACTTCTCGCTGATCGGGTTGCTCGTCACCGTCGCGATCGGCAAGTTGGTGGGGTACGAGGGTTCGGTGATCGTCATTGCCGACGGCGGCCCCGGTTTCTGTAATACGTCACCTGCCGTGTACGACTCGTTCCGCGCGGGAAGTGCTACTGACGGCACGGGTCTCGCGCCCTTTTGCATCAAGGTCAACGACTTTTCCGCAGATTATCTCGATACTGGTCAGGCCGAAATGTTCACCTCCAACATTTCGTATCAGAGCGGGCAGGATATCGCGACCAATACCTGGAAAGACTATCGTCTTCGGGTCAACGAACCGCTGCGTACCGACGGTGCCCGTGTTTATCTGACCGGCCATGGGTACGCGCCGCAGTTCACCGTCACTTTTCCCGACGGACAGTCCCGTACCGAGACGATGCAGTTTCAACCGGACGATGCGGTCACGTTCCTGAGCAGTGGGGCGTTGCGGTTCGATCCGCCAGGTGGATCGTTTCCGAATCCGGACGAGCGCCGGAAGAATCAGATCGCCATCGAGGGACTCTTCGCGCCGACCGCTTCCTTCAGCGGGACGCTTCTGACTTCGTCGTTTCCCGATGCGCGTGACCCTGCGGTCGCGATCGACATCTACAAGGGCGATACGGGTCTGGACACCGGCATCCCGCAATCGATCTTCTCGTTGAACAAGGAAATGATCAACCAAGGAAGGCTGGTCAAACAAGATCGTGTGAACCTCCGCCCTGGAGAGACGCGGACTCTCACCGATGGAACACAGGTTCGGTTCGACGGCGCAAAGGAATTCGCCAATTTGCAGGTGTCGTACGACCCTGTGCAACAGTGGGTTCTCGTTTTTGCGGTCACGATGATGCTCGGACTTCTGATCTCGCTCGTGATCAGGAGGCGACGGATGTGGGTCCGTCTACGCCCGGGGGCGGGACCAGAGCAGGTTGATCTCGAACTCGGCGGATTGGCGAGGACCGATCATGCCGGGTGGGGCGGCGAATTCGACGACCTTCGCGAGAAGTTGGTGGCAGATCAGCGAAGTTCTCCGCCGATGAGAGTGAGCATGTGAAGGTCCCTTCCCTCGAATGTGCACTTGTCAGCGACGGTCACACTGATTCAGGCCCCAAAGATGTCCGGCCCGCGCGGCGCAGCGGCGGAATTGCTCTGCGTTTCGCGTTTTCGGTGGGCGCTGGATGGCTGCTGTTTCTCAGCTTCCCGCCGCGCACGCTGTGGTTTCTCGCACCTGTCGCCATCGCCCTGCTGACGGTTGTTCTCCGGGGGCGAAGTCTCCGGGCAGGTTTCGGATTCGGCTATGCGGCGGGGCTGGGCTTCTTCATGCCCTTGCTTCCGTGGGTCGGGGCGTACGTGGGTCCGATCCCGTGGTTGGCGTTGGCGTCGATAGAAGCGGTCGCATTCGGAGTGTTCGGCGTCCTGGCAGTGGCGGTCGGTCGCGCTCCGCTCTACCCGGTGTGGATTGCGGGCGCATGGGTAACCACAGAAGCGCTTCGTAGTCGAGTTCCGTTCGGCGGTTTCCCTTGGGGGCGTTTAGCTTTCGGGCAAGCAGACAGTCCGTTGCTACCGTTGACGGCGATAGCCGGGGCACCAGGGTTGTCCTTTGTGACCGCGCTGACCGGAACTCTCCTTGCCTGGTCCCTGGCCGGAACCTCCCGTGTTCGATGGCAGGCATTGATGAAGGGTGGAACGGCCATCGTCCTCGTGTTCGTGAGTGCCTTCGTGGTGAGTTCTCCTGAAGTAACCCCGGACGAAGTCGTCACGGCGACCGTCGTTCAAGGTAATGTGCCGCGCCTGGGCCTGGATTTCAACGCCCAACGCCGAGCGGTGCTCGACAATCATGTTGCCCGCACCGAACAACTCGCAGCTGAGGTCACAGCGGGCCGAGCAGCCCGGCCACGACTTGTCATCTGGCCCGAAAACGCTTCGGATATAGATCCTTTGACGAATCGGGATGCGGCGGATCGACTGGACCGAGCAGCCCGTTCTATCGGCGCCCCGATCCTGGTCGGTACGGTCCTGCAGGGCGAGCCAGGAACATCGATCAACAGTGCCATGGTCTGGGATCCGACGGACGGCCCTGGGCAGCAACACATCAAACGGCAGCTTGTGCCCTTCGGGGAGTACCTGCCGCTCCGATCGATCGTTCGTGCAGTGTCGTCGTATGCCGATGCAGCAGGCAATTTCATTGCCGGGAACGGGAACGGCGTCGTCGACCTCAACGGCGTCCACATAGCTGTTGCCACCTGCTACGAGGTGGCCTTCGACGATCTGGTGACCGAGTCCGTCAAGGCAGGAGCCACCGTCATCGCGGTTCCCACCAACAACGCGACCTTCGGCCGGACCGAGATGACCTTTCAGCAGCTGGCCATGTCGCGGGTGCGGGCGGTCGAACACGGCCGCAGTGTGCTGATCGCAGCAACCAGCGGTGTCAGCGCAATCATCACGCCAACGGGTGTGGTGCGTCAACAGAGCGAGATCTTCACAGCACAAGCATTGACCGACGAGATCGCCGTTCGCTCCGATCTCACGTTGGCAACACGTGTGGGTTCGATTCCGGAACTCGCGTTGTCTGCGATCGTGCTTTCTCTCGCCACTTCGGCACTCTTCAGAGGCATGTACCGGGTTCGGCGGGGTGAAAGAACGAGAACATGAATTACTATGCATGATAGTAATTCAGTGTCGGTGCCAGTGCACAAGCGAAACGAGTTCACCAATGACCCAGAGCCGCAAAAAGTCCCCCACACGGCCGCGAGGCGGCGTGGTGCCTGGTGGCCGAGGATTTCCGTGGGCGATATCGCTGGCAGTCCTGGTCATCGTCGGTTTGGTCTCGGTCATCGCGTACAACGTGGTGCCTCGCGCAATCGATAAGAACGAGGCCCAAAAGTACGCTCCGAGTGCCGACAATCCCGACCCGTCGACGTCGATCGACGGCGTGAGCGAGATCGAATACGCAGCCGGCAGTCATATTCAAGCGCCGCAGCGCGTTGCATACGATCAAAATCCGCCATCGGGAGGTGCTCACGATCAGTACTGGGCAACGTGTACCGGAGTCGTCTATCCGGAGCCGATACGCACCGAGAACGTGGTGCACTCCCTCGAACACGGCGCGATCTGGGTGTCGTACGACCCCGAAGCGTTGAACTCGTCCGACATCGACACTCTCGCCTCCCGGGTCGACGGGGAACCGTATTCGCTGATGTCCCCCTTCCCCGGCATCGGCGCACCCATCTCTCTTCAGTCATGGGGGCACCAACTCAAGGTCGAGAGCGCCGACGACCCCCGTATCGCGCAATTCATCACCGCACTCCGACAGAATCCGAACACCCATCCGGAACCCGGTGCCAGTTGTGCGACGGTTCCGGGCGGATTCGACCCGAAGGAACCCTTCCCGTTCGATCCATCCCCTCCGGGTCCCGACGCCATCCCCGCGGCGGATCCGCCAGCCGCCGGCGTCGCCCCCGCTTCGCCCGCCCCGATGCCCACAGCCGGAGATCGCGGCAATGGCTGAACAACGCGATACGGACCAGATCGAACGCCAGCCAGTGGCTGCCTCTCCCGCAGATCGCCGACACACGCCGCCTGCGGTGTTGGTCGTCGGTATCGTCATCGCCTTGCTGCTCGGCATCGTCATTGGACTGTGGGTACAAGGGAAGATCGCCGACACCTCATCCGGGACGTCATCCGCCGAGTCCGTGGATATCGGCTTCGCGCAGGACATGTCCGTTCATCACGGGCAAGCAGTCGAGATGTCCTCTCTTGCCCTGGTCAACGCCACCGACCCGGCCATTCGAACTCTCGCCTTCGACGTCGTCACCACTCAGCAAAGCCAGATAGGAATGATGCAGGGGTGGCTGACGCTGTGGGACCGCCCCGCCCGTAGTTCAGGTGGGTACATGGAGTGGATGCCGATGCCTTCGGTATCGATGGATCATTCGATGCCAGGGATGAGCACCGCGCAAAGTGATGCCGAAGCGACTGCTGTATCGATGCCAGGTATGGCAACTTCTGCCGAGCTCGCCGAACTACGTGCGTTAACCGGCCCTGCCTTCGAGATTCGCTACCTACAGTTGTTGTTGCGCCACCATCAGGGCGGTATCCCCATGGCCCAGTACGCCGCCGACAATGCCGCTCTCCCGGCCGTGACGAATCTCGCGCGACAAATCGCTGTCACGCAGCAGGCGGAATCGACAGCTCTGCAAAATCTCCTCGCGGACAGGGATGCTCAACCAATCCCGATGAACTGAACCCCATAGGCGTCCGCGGACCACTCGGAACCGTGGCGTGTCGAAAACCTTTACCGGCGCGGAAGAGTTCTCAGGAACTCGTTGTAGGCATCGAGGTCGACATCGCCTTCGCGTGCGACCTTCTTGTCGACTGCGGCGTTGGTGAAGGATTCGTCGCGTTTCCACCGCATCGCGAAAACCACCATGATGATCAAGGCGATCGGTTCTCCGTAGGACCAAGCCAGTGCGCCGGCCATTTGTTGATCCGCCATCAGGTCCACATTCCAGGAGGCTGGCGGATTGGTGAAGGTACTCAGGAGTGGCGAAGTTGCCATCATCAGGATCACGCCGATGAAAACGTGGAGAGGCATTTCGACGAACAGGTCGAAACATCGACCCAGGTTGCTTTGTTTGACGGGCAACGGCCCCGAGGAGAGCACCGGGACGATGAACAGTACTCCGGTGGCCAGGAAGAAGAGCTCGAGACCTGTGTGACCGATCCAGGACCGCGCTACCAGGTCGAAGACCGGCGAGAGGTAAATGCCGTAGTAGCTGAACAGGAACAGTGGAATTGTGACGCCGGGGTGCAGCAGGATCTTCGCGGTCCGGCTTCGAAGCGCCGTCAGGGAAACTGTGAGAATCGGAATTCCCCAACCTGAATGAGGCGTGGAGCGCAGCAAAAGAAGTCCAGGACTGCCCAGAACCAGAAGTGGCGGAATGGCCATGGAGAGGGTCAGATGCTGGAACATCCAGATACTGAAAAGTTCGTATCCGTACCCCTCGACCGCCAGGCCCGTGACGAGAATCAGTAGCACGCAGCCGAAGACGAAACTGGCCGTCCTCGTCCACGGCCATGCTCTTCCGGACGCTTTCACCCGATGGACGCCCCAGCAGTACCACGCCGCCATCAAGATTCCGATGACCGGCAGCATCGGCAATGGCTGCGGAGCCCAGCCGACCATCTCACCGAACGAGGGTGCGGCCTCGGGAAGTCGTATCCAGTCCATCACCTGACCTGGCCTTTCCGTCCTCGCTCGACTGTGCTGCAGGTTCAGCGCTTCGAGCGCTTCTCTCCGCGCAGGACGATCACCATTCCGACCACGAACAGCAACGCCACGGCGCCACCGAGAATCGGCAGCAGCAGTGGGGATCCGTCGGCGGCGCCGGTTTCACCGGTGGCTGCCGACGGGGCGACTGTGACAGAGGGAAGAGCACCTGCAGGAGACGGTGCCGCCGCGTTCGGTGCCACGTTCAACGTGAAGGTATAGGACCCTGTGATCGGATGGCCGTCCTCGGAAATCACGCGATACCCCACGGTGTAGGTGCCCGAAGGCATCTGCGGGGTCGTGGAGAGAGAGACGCGCTCTCCCTGCACTGACGGATCCCCGGCCCCGACCTGCGTTCCGTCGGCCGTACTGACGGTCACGTTCGCAAAACTCGTCTGAATCTCTTGGTTGAACACCAATTCCACGGAAACAGGTGCAGCATCGAGAGCTGCATCCGCGGATGGAGTCGATCCGACCAGCGCACTGTGGGCTTGCGCGGTGCCTGCGCCGATGAGCGCACACCCTGCAGCCACCAGCAGCACAACCATTGCACGCCTCAAAATCTGTTCCTCCTACTCGGCTCACACCATCACGGTGCGGAGTCCGGCGATCGATGCACACCGGCATCTCGCTGAGAGACTACCTCCGACTACTATGTTGCATAGTAGTCAGGGTGTGTGGTCGCCGGAAGGCTGCGCGCACGAACGAACATCGACCCGGTAGGCGGATCCATGAAGTTGACCACCAACGCGAAATTTTCGATAGCCCTGGTAGCTGTCTTCGCTGTCGTCCTCGGTGCACTGTTGCTCGGTAACCGCAGCGGGACAGGGACCACCAGCGCCGGCGCTTCGGACGCGACGGTGCTCCGAGCCGACACCCATCTGCTTTCCACTGCCCCCGACAACGATGTCGTTCTGGTCGAATTCCTCGACTTCGAGTGCGAGGCATGCCTGGCTATGTATCCCACGATGGAACGGATACGTACCGAGTACGCGGACCGCATTACCTTTGGCGTGCGGTACTTCCCTATCCCCAGCCACACGAACAGCGGACTCGCAGCGCGAGTGGTCGAGGCAGCTTCTCGGCAAGGGAAGTTCGTCGAGATGTATCAGCGCATGTACGACACACAGACCGAGTGGGGTGAATCGTCCGAATCTCAAGAACCCCTCTTTCGTACGTTCGCACAGGATCTGGGGCTCGACATGGCTACCTTCGAAGCGGATCTGAAGGATCCCACTGTTGCCGAGCGGGTTGAACGAGACTTCAACGAAGGGATCGACTTGGGGGTGCAGGGCACGCCGACACTTTTCCTCGACGGCGTCCAGTTGCCAGCCATGCCCACATACGAGGAGCTCACCGGGCGCATCGACGCAGCGCTGGCCCGATGACGTCAACGGGTGGCACCCGGACCGATACCAGGGGGGCTCGCACTGCTGGTTCCTTCCCTGCAGCGTGTTCTTCCTACGCGATCGGTTGGATCCTCTCAGGTGCTGGCGTGCTCGGATTGATCGCGTCTCTGATACTGACGATCGAGAAGTTTCGACTTCTCTCCGATCCCTCGTATCGTCCGTCCTGCAGCATCAACCCCGTCCTCAGCTGCGGATCGGTGATGAGTTCTCCCCAGGCGTCGGTCTTCGGTTTTCCGAACTCGATCCTCGGCGTGGTGGCATTCACCGTCTTGCTGACCACGGGAATCGTAACGCTTTCCGCGAAAAGCGGACTTCCTCAATGGTATTGGCGGTCTCTCGTCATCGGATTGTTCGCCGGCGCGGTACTGGTCCACTGGCTGATATTCCAAAGCTTGTACAGAATCCAGGCGCTGTGCCCGTACTGCATGGTCGTGTGGGTGGTGACGATCACAGCACTCTGGTATGCCTCTTTGCACCTTTGCACCCGCAGCGCCTCAGCCTCCTCTCGACCCGTGACGAGAATCGTGACGGTCGGCGCCCAGAATCACACTCTCGTGCCTACCATCTGGATCTTGTCCGTCGCGAGCATGATTCTCAGCGCATTCTGGACTTATTGGTCGACGTTGATCTGAGGGTCTGACGCAAAAGGGCCACCGCCGCCGAACTCGGCAGGTGCACGATCAGCCACGCTCAACGCAACTACTATGGATCTTAGTTTTTAGCTCGGCAATCCACGGGCACATCGGCAATTGAGGCCAGGAGAAGGAGACGAACATGAAACTCACGGGTGCAGCGAAAGCGCTGGTCGACAAAGGCATGGAGGCCGCCTCGAAGAACGCGGACAAGATCGAAAATGCAATCGACAAAACCGCCGCTGCGGCCGAAACCAAAACCGGTGGAAAACTGACCAGCCAGATTCAGAGGGCCGCCTTTGCCGCGAAGAGAGCGATCCCTCCGAAGAAGTAGTCACCCCCTTTGTCGTGCCGCCTGATTGTCGTCGAATCCAAGGCGTACGACTGAGGATGAGTGTCGAATAATCTCGCTTCGGTGTGCCCCCCCTCGTAAAAGCACACCGAAGCGAGGAGCGCTCAGGGTTCGGTCGGTGGAGGGATGACGATGCTCGCGTGAAAATCGCTGTGCCACAGCCGCGCAAGGAGTGCGTAATAGGATTCGGTTACCCTCGATTGGGTCGTGAGCGCCGCTTCCGGCGACTCGATTGTCGTCGGAGCCAGAAGGAGTGCACGATTGGCCAATGCCGCCGCGGAACTCCCGATATCCATCACGGCACCACTGATACTGGCTGCGGCGTTCAGCACGGGGTCGGGAAGGACCGTGATCGAAGGCGTGAAGGTCCGTTCTGCGTCGACGGAAACCGCGACGGTGTGGAGATGGTTCTCGATTGTCGCGATTGCTTCGCCGACCCGGCGGGTGTGGACCCGAAGTTTGCGGGGGTGTCGGACGTGGCGACGAGATATCGGCGGCAAGGTCCGCAAGTGGTCAGCGGCATGGTTCGCCACTCCGCCGTCGAGAGCGGTGGGCAGTACGTCTCGGATCAACCAGTCCGTCAGTAGGGCGGCAGCGGCATCTGTTGCCGGGACGATGACCACTGGCATTGTTCGTGTTGACATTGGCTTTCCCATCGGACTTCGTCGCCGAACTACTTCTTCTCGTCATCGTCGGGCATGCCGGTAAGTACCTTCTCCGATTCTGAGGTCGTCTCCGGCCGATGACCGACCCCGACGTGTGCTTCTGCCCGCATCCGAGCCACCATGTGCGGGTAGTGCAACTCGAAGGCCGGACGCTCGCTACGAATGCGCGGCAACTCCGTGAAGTTGTGCCGCGGCGGCGGGCAAGTGGTCGCCCACTCCAGCGAGTTTCCGTAGCCCCACGGATCGTCGACGGTGACCACTTCGCCGAATCTGTAGCTCTTGAAGACGTTCCAGATGAACGGGAGAGTGGAGGCTCCGAGAATGAAGGATCCGATGGTCGAGACTGTATTGAGGGTGGTGAATCCATCCGCGGGTAGGTAGTCGGCGTAACGACGGGGCATACCTTCGGCACCGAGCCAGTGCTGGACGAGGAACGTCATGTGAAAGCCGACGAACGTGGTCCAGAAGTGCCACTTGCCCAGGCGTTCGTCCATCATGCGACCGGTCATCTTCGGGAACCAGAAATAGATACCGGCGTACGTCGCGAACACGACCGTACCGAAAACCACATAGTGGAAATGGGCGACAACGAAGTAAGTATCCGTGACCTGAAAATCCAGCGGAGGGCTCGCCAGCAGCACACCGGACAGGCCACCGAAGAGGAAGGTGATCAAGAATCCGAGAGAGAACAGCATCGGTGACTCGAACGTCAAGTGCCCCTTCCACATCGTTCCGATCCAGTTGAAGATCTTCACACCCGTCGGCACGGCGATCAGGAACGTCATGAACGAGAAGTACGGCAGCAGGACCGCGCCCGTCGCGTACATGTGATGCGCCCACACTGCGATCGACAGCGCCGCGATACCGAGCGTCGCGTAGACCAGGCCGCTGTAGCCGAAGATCGGTTTGCGGCTGAAGACCGGAAATATCTCCGAGACGATACCGAAGAACGGCAGCGCGATGATGTAGACCTCGGGATGACCGAAGAACCAGAACAGGTGCTGCCACAGCAGGACTCCGCCATTCGCGGGGTCGAAGATGTTGCCACCGAGGCGACGGTCGTAAAGCAGTGCGAAGAGTGCCGCGGTCAACAGCGGGAAGGCCAACAGAATCAAGACCGAGGTGATGAAGATGTTCCACGTGAAGATCGGCATGCGGAACATCGTCATCCCCGGAGCGCGTAAGCAGACAATGGTGGTGATCATGTTGACCGCGCCGAGAATGGTGCCGAGACCGGAGACGAGAAGCCCCACAATCCACAGATCCGCACCGACCCCAGGTGAGCTGACTGCCGAACTCAGAGGTGTGTAGGCCGTCCAGCCGAAATCTGCGGCACCGCCGGGAGTGACGAAGCCGCCCGTAGCGATGAGCGCACCGAAAAGGTAGAGCCAGTAGCTGAACGCGTTCAGTCGCGGGAAGGCGACATCCGGCGCACCGATCTGCAGGGGGAGAACGAAATTGGCGAATCCGAACACCACCGGCGTCGCGTACAGCAGCAGCATGATCGTGCCGTGCATGGTGAACAACTGGTTGTACTGCTCGTTCGACAGGAATTGCATGCCCGGAATCGCCAGTTCGCTGCGCATGATCAGCGCCATGAGCCCGCCGATGAGGAAGAACGCGAACGAAGTCACCAAATACATCAAGCCGAGCGTCTTGTGATCGGTCGTCGTCACAAGGTTCCGCAGCACCGATCCCTTCGGCGCCCGTCGCGCGGGGTACGGCCGGGCGGCGATGGGGGGTGATGCAATTGCGGTCATGGTCAGCCCGCTTCCTGTCGAGACGCAAATAGAGTGTGCGACAGAAGCATAACCCAAATACTACGTTGCATAGTTTTTGGGTTCGAGGTACCGATCGAGTGTTCCTCCGGTGCCGCCTTAGGTCACGAGGGCATGAGCGGACGCGGAGAAGACGACCATGGTGGTCAACGCGGCGATGACGGGAACGATCATCGGGAGCATCGCAGCAGAGATACAGACCAGTTTGGTGGCGCGAATCCGGGAATCGGCCTGCAGCCTGACCAAACGCACCGCGATCTCGTCGTCACCGAGCCCGAGAGTCCACACCGGCTGAGGTAGCGGCGACGTCGCCACCACGCGCAATGCCGACCGGACGGCATCGGGGCTGGTGGCTTGTGCAGCTCGATCGTCGGCAGCGAGCTCGACCAGCCGCCGCACCGCAGCGGGAGCCGCTTTGAACAGCGGGATCACCGGCAGCGCCTTCGCGAAGACTTCGCACACATTGATGATCCGGTGATGCTGCCCTCGCAAGTGTGCCCGCTCGTGCGCGATCACCGCTTCACGCTCGGATGCAGTCAAGCAATCGGAGAGACCTTTGGTCGCTACGACGAATCCCGGCCGTCCAGCGACGCTGTAGGCCATCGGCATCGGATGATCAAGCCAGAGAACGTCATCCGATGCCGGATCTGCGCGGGCGATGATCGATACGACATCACGGTGGTAGTCGCGGACCTTCGCTCGGCCCTTATGTTGTCGATGAGCCAAGAACAAGCTCCGAGCGGCGATGAGCGCGGTAACCGCAACTCCGCCGACAGCGAGCGCTTCCCCGATCCAGGGAGCCATCGCGTGCTGGAAGGCAGTGAAGCATCGCACGAGGGCCTCGGAGAGCCCTTCCGCTGGTGCATGGCTCGGCCACAGAAGGATCACTACTGCCGATACGGCAAGGAATCCCAGACCCACGATACTGCCGATCCATGCCGCGAGAATCGCTGCAGGAGCCAGAGTGGTCGATTCGAAACGCCGCAACACCTTGGGCATGAACGCTCCGATGAGCACGGCCCCGAGAAAGAGGACTGCGGCGAGAGTCATCTACCGAACCTTGCCGTGATCCAGCGCTCGCCGCAGTGCCTCGTATTCGTCATCCGAGACGTTTTGCGCGAAGTGCAGAAGCGCTGAAACAGAGTCGTTGCTGTTGTCGAGTAATTCGCGCATGGCCAGTGAGGTCGCTTCATCGCGGCTACGCGATGGCGAATAGATGTACGCGCGGCTTCGTTTTTCCCTCTGCACCCAACCTTTTTCGTGAAGGTGCGTCACGACGGTCAAGATCGTGGTGTATGCCTTCGGGGCGCCGCCCTCGAAGCGGTCGACCAGATCCCGCACAGACTGCGGCTCTTCTGCATCCCACAGGAGATCCATCACTTCGGATTCGAGCCCGCCGAGCCTCTTCATCTTCCTTCCCCCTTCGAAAATCGTCGATTGCGTCAGTCACTGATGGCCGGAGGCTGAATCTGTACCCCGCGCGCGTCCAACCATGCCATGGGATCGACCTTCTGGCCGTCTGCCTGCCACACCTCGTAATGCAGATGTGGCCCTGTTGATTGTCCTCTGTTTCCTACCGTCGCAATCAATTCTCCGGCACGCACCTTTTGACCCGCGGTTACCAGAGTCTCGTTGATGTGTCCGAAGACCCCGATTGTCCCGTCATCCTGCAGGATACGGACCCACAGTCCGAAACCCGACGCAGGTCCGGACTCGAGTACCGTACCGTCGGTCACGGACACGATAGGTGTACCAATCTCATTGGCAATGTCCAACCCGTAATGAGTCGACCCCCAACGCGGCCCGTAGTTCGACGTCAATGTTCCGCTGACAGGAGCCATCGTCAGCGGTTGGCGTGCAGCTGCCTCTCTCGACGCGCGATCGGTTGCCTCTCTCGACGCGCGATCGGTGTCGCGTTCGGTGCCTCGAGCCAACTGTTCGGCCAGCCTCCCCAGGTCGGCCAGTTTGGGAACCTGGAGAATTTCCGGAGCCGATGCCAGTGCCTGGTCGAGAGGTGCCAGCGGTTGTTGGTCGAGCTCGACGGGAGCACTGACGCTCCCTGCCGATGCATGTGAGGCGGATGTGCCGGCGGCAAGCAAAGCGCCGGTGGCGACAGAGAGAACCAAAGCCCGTCCACCAGGACGACTGCGGGACTGTCGGCGATGAGCACCGCCGCGTCGCGCCTGAACGCTTCCAGCGACGGATTCACGGTCGACTGCAGATGCGGTGGAGATATACATCGTGTCGACTGGCAGGTCTCGATCGCTGTGTGGCGTGCCGAAAAGATAACTTTCCCGAAGTGGGCAGTCGAGATCGTCGGTGTCGGGCTTGCGGTGTCGGGCCAAGATCGCATTCCTTGCGTCGCGGAAGGTCACAGAATGGTGACGGTCCCAGACAGCGTACTACTATTTCGCATAGTTTTTGGGCGAGCGTTGACAAAGTTCAGAATCTCGACGAAACGTCCCCTGCGAATGCACCTTCTCCTACTCATGTGCCGCGCGGTGGCATCTCGGCGAGCAGCACGCGGTGAGGAACCCTGTCGCGATTGCCAGGGGCATTGCTCCGATCGCGATTATCAGTCCGGCACCGAACCGTTGATCTCGCGAGAGGTCGTCGAGCCAGCCGCGCTGCAACGACGCGAAGTACTGATCAGCAATCACCGTGTCAGTGGTGATCAGTGCTGCTGCGAGGCCCCCGTAGGCCAAGAACGCCACCAGGAGCAGGGCCATCCTGACCGCGAGGCTCGCCCGCCTCGGCAAGGGATCGACGCCGACCATGACCCAGAAGAACATGAAACCGCAGATCAGCAGGGTTCCGTTGATCACCAGATGGGGGACGTGCGAGCCGGCGACAGAGCTGTACATCCCCCCCAGGTAAAGGAGAGGCAGGGCTCCGGCGAAAATCACAGCAATCACATAGGGCTGGGACATGAATCGGAACCAGGAGCCTCTGTACACGCTCTGCGCCCATTCCCTGAGGCCGGGCGCATCTCCGGACGATCGTCGAACGGAGAGCCTAAACAGCGTGAACGGGGCGCCCAGGACCAGACAGAGTGGAGCAAGGACCGCCACGGCGGACGTTGCGGCCATATGCATACTCATCACTGCGGGTGCATATCTACCCACTCCCGACGATGTTGCGACAAGCAACACCAGGCACCCCAGAGCCCAGCTGACCGATCGGAACGTCGACCACTGCACGCCCTGCTGTCGGAGGCGAAAAACGCCGACGACGTAGCACGCAGCCAACACCACGGCGAGAGTTCCGAAAATGAGATCGAATCGCCAGTCGACGAGCAAGCGGCCCGCAGTCGGTACGCCATCGAGCGCATACCCGAGTACCTCCTCGACTCTGCTCGGATCCTGTCGTTCCGTGGGCGCCGGGGGCGGCGTGCGGCCCAGGGCGACGGCGATACCGACGGTTACTGCGAGAACCACCGACTCCACCCCTGCCAGACGAATGAAGGTGCGACCGTCGCTAGGGTCCTTCGTCAGTTCGGCGATCGCGATTGTCCGTTGGCGCCAACCTGCCAGTCCGGTGAGGACCAAGGCGGCGACTTTGGCAAGAATCAAGACACCGTAGGTGCTACTCCACACCGCGGTGAGCGGCACCCGCACGGCAGCGTTGACCACACCGCTGATCGCTATGACGACGAACGCCATGAGTGCCACGGCCGAGAAGCGGCGCGCGGCGAAGTCGAGATAGCTCCCCTTTCTGCGGGCATGCAGCACGAGAGCCGCTATTCCTCCCATCCAGATCGACGCCGCAAGGATATGCAGAACCAAACTGTTCGTGGCGATGTCGTGGGATC
Source organism: Kitasatospora sp. NPDC015121 (assembly GCF_055562955.1). Taxonomy (NCBI): domain Bacteria; kingdom Bacillati; phylum Actinomycetota; class Actinomycetes; order Kitasatosporales; family Streptomycetaceae; genus Kitasatospora; species Kitasatospora sp. NPDC015121. The sequence goes on along the minus strand of NZ_JBVHEH010000040.1, from coordinate 5,790 downwards.
CGCCCGAGGAGGAGTGACCCGACAATGCCCTGGGGAGCAGGCTGAACAAAGCGAATGCGAGAAGTAACGGTGTCCACGAATATCGCAGGGTCAGACGACACGCAATCGCGAGTACGAGTGTGAGTCCTGCGGTCCATGCCCATGCAGTTGTGACATCGATGTCCGAGATCGCGCGAGCGAACAGCCCTGGATCGGCGAACACGACGGAGAGAGGTTGGCCTGAACTGTCCGAGAGGGTGAGTGGAACGAGCAGCGCCGCGCATACCGCCCAGATAGCGGCGGCGACGCTTGCGGTTCGTAGCGCCAGATATCCGTCGACATCGAGTACACCTGAGGCTTGAGGCGGAACGAGAACGGCAGCCAAAAGTAGACTGCCTACGGTCATCACGGCGGCAACCTCGCCGAACGCCATCACCGCCGGGAGTCCGTAAATCGTCAAGGGCCCCGGATCTGGAAGTCCGAGCAATCGCAGCGCCTCGGAAGTTGATGCGCGCGCCAATGCCGCCGCAGTGATTGCAGCTATGACACCCCATCCCAATACTTTCCGTATGGGTCGTCCGACGACGAGGGTATCGGCGCCGGACGGTTCGGTTTCGATCATTTGCGGGTGGACCTCTCAGCATTGTGGATCTCGCCCGCGCGATCGGTGCTCCGGACCAAAATACTATGACGGATAGTTGCATGGGTGCTTCAGCCAGGGTTTACTGAAACTCTCTCGTTGGCAAATATGCGCATATGAGAATACGACGCTCCAGTCATCGGCGAGAAGGGCATATCGAGATGGGTCACGGCCATGGGCACGGCGTTGCGGAACAAGCTGCGAGTGCATCGGGTAAACATGTCCGCAAATTATGGATAGCCGTCGGGCTCGGTCTGGTCACGTTCGTCACGCAAGTCATCGTGGGGTTGTCCACGTCATCACTCGCCCTGCTCTCCGACTCCGCACACGTCTTCACCGATGTGTTCGGCATCCTCATGGCATTGACCGCTATCTTGCTTGCGCAAAGAGCGCGATCGCGCCCGGATCGCACGTTCGGTATGTACCGGGCGGAGGTGTTCGCTGCCTTGTTCAATGCTCTACTCCTGTTCGGTGTCGCCGGATGGGTTCTCTACGAAGCTCTCGGTCGACTTTCCGATCCGCCTGAGGTCCCTGGACTCCCGGTGAGCATCGTCGCTGTCGTCGGCCTCGTGATGAACATCGCGGCATTCTTGCTGCTTCGCAGCGGGGCGAAGGAAAGCATCAACGTCCGGGGCGCCTATCTCGAGGTCATGGCTGACATGCTCGGGTCCGTTGGAGTCCTGATCAGCGGATTGGTCACACTGATCTTCGGATGGCGGTATGCGGATCCGGTGATCGGTGTTGCGATCGGCTTGTTCGTCCTACCGCGTGCATACAATCTCGGCCGCCATGCCCTGCGGATCCTGCTCCAGCACGCCCCCGCCGGCGTGAGCATCACCGAGGTGACGCAAGCCTTGCAGGGGATCCCCGGAGTCAAGGACGCTCACGACCTTCACATCTGGACGCTCACATCGGGCATGGAAGTTGCGTCGGCGCATTTGACGATCGACGAGGAGTCCGATCCGACCAAGGTTCTCGCTGCTGCCCAGGATCTATTGGCCACCCAGTTCAATCTCGTACACGCGACCCTGCAGGTAGAACCCGCCGCGGGTGACGGGCGTTGCCAGGAGCTTCCGTGGTGAGTACCAACGAGGTGACCACGAACGACAAATCCCCCCATCGCAAGAAACGAATTCTCTTCGCTACGACGGTGCTCGTTTCGGTCGTCGTCGCCCTGACGATTGAGCCCGTTGCGCGGAAGCACCTGTCCGGGGCCAACGAGATGGATCTGGGCGTCGTCAGTTTGAGGCTGGCTTACAACAGTGGTGTCGCCTTCAGCCTGGGCAATCAGCTGCCGAGTGCCGTCATCATCGCCTTTACCGGCCTCGCCACCATGGGAATCGCCGTATACGCCTGGCGGAGTGTCCCGCAAAGTCGCGGGGTGGCCGTGATCGGTTTCGCTCTGATTGTCGCCGGAGCTGCCTCCAACGTGGTCGACCGAGCCCTCGACGGGAAGGTCACCGACTACTTCCACACCGGCTGGTGGCCCACCTTCAATCTTGCCGATACCTACCTCACCTGTGGATTCATCCTGGTCGCCGTGTCGCTGCTGTTCGAATCCGCGCGCGGGTCCGAACGTGAGATTCAGCGTCCGCAATCCGTGTGACCTGATTCGAGCGAGGAGGGAGCCGGAGCGCTGTCGACAGGGAAGCAGTCCATCTCTGCGAACTTCTGCGGTTCGAGGTGGCGAAACCACGACGCCCCACTCGTCGAAAATTTCCGCGGTCCGCCTGTTTTCGGTCGAATGCGTTCGGATAGTTTGGGGGCTATGAAAATAAAGTTCGGCATGACAAACTTTGAGGTGTGACTCTTTTGACTGCCAGGAATGTCGATGCTTCGGTCGGGTGGCCATGAGCGCACCGTCGCGGCGACAATTGTTGATCGGTGGGGCGCTCGCCGGATCAGCCGGACTCATGATGAACGCAGGAAGAGTTGCGGGCGCATCGCCTACCGAGCATCCCGGAAACACCAACCCGGGTACCGCCGCACCTGACGGAGACGGCGGAGTCCGTCACGGCGGCACGAGCGGTGCGACCTTTCGGGCCGGTCAGCAGGTGAACCACACTGCCAACGGGTTTCATCCCACGGCAATGCTGCGTGACTTCGACTACGGGACGACTTCCGAATTGCCTGACGGTCGAACGCTACGCGAGTGGGAGATCTTCGCAGCCGACGAGGAGATCGAGGTAGCACCCGGAGTCTATTTTCCCGCGTGGACCTTCAACTCCCGCATTCCAGGTCCCGCCTTGAGATGCAGTGAGGGAGACCGGCTCCGGGTGCGGTTCGTCAACGGTTCCGCGCACCCTCACACGATGCACTTTCACGGAATCCATCCCGCTGACATGGACGGAATTCCCGGGGTAGGTCGGGGCATCATCGAGCCGGGCGAATCATTCACTTACGAATTCGATGCAACCCCTTTCGGATTGCATCTCTATCACTGCCACGTCAATCCACTTGCAGAGCACATTGCCCGCGGCATGTACGGCACATTCATCGTCGATCCAGCTCAGGGGCGCCCGGCGGCTGACGAAATGGTGATGGTGATGCACGGCTACAACACCACATTCGACGGGCAAGGAAACCAGCTCTACGCGGTCAACGGCATCCCGTTCCATCACATGCACGAACCGGTACAGGTGAAACGAGGCGAGCTGGTTCGCATCTACCTGGTCAACGTCCTCGAATACGATCCGATCAACAGCTTCCACGTGCACGGGAACTTCTTCGACTACTACCCGACCGGGACTCGGCTCGAGTCCAGCGAATTCACGGACACGATCATCCAGGCCCAAGGTCAGCGCGGAATATGCGAACTGCGCTTTCCCTACCTGGGCAAGTACATGTTCCACGCCCACAAGACCGAATTCGCCGATCTGGGCTGGATGGGATTCTTCGAGGTGACCGAATGACCGGCACCCCAGATCCTCCCTCTCCTACGAGCACTCATGAGAATTCCTTTGACACTGCGGGTTCCGCGCATACAGAGTCCGATCAAACAGGCGCATCTCGCACCGGCCTTTGGCTCCGAGGCGCCGCAGTACTCGCGATCATCGTCATCGCCCTGACTGCGCTGGCAATGCTCGCCGGACAAAGCCTCCCCGAACGCACCGGCCCACCGATCGAGAACATCTCCGTCGAACGAACGGCCCTCGAACCAGGCCGAATCACGTTGACGCTACGCAACACCGGCCCCGACGCGGTGACCGTCGCGCAAGTTGCCGTGAACGACACATTCGTCGATTTGGTAGGCGCTGCAGATCCCATCGGCAGACTCGAGTCCCAGACGATCACCCTCGACTACCCGTGGATCACCGGACAGCCGTACCTCGTCTCGATGCTCACCTCCACAGGGTTGGTCATCGAACACGAAATTCCCGCTGCCGTAGCAACTCCCGTCCCGGGAGTGGCGTTCTTCGGCTTGATGGCTCTATTGGGCACATACGTCGGAGTCATCCCGGTCCTGCTCGGGATGCTCTTGCTACCTGTGATGCGGGGCGCCGGCGTCAGGGCAGTCAGATTCGTGCTGGCCGTCACGGTCGGTCTGCTCGCCTTTTTGATCTTCGACGGCACGAGCGAGGGGTTCAAGCTGGCAGCAGCCTCGAGCGGAGCCTTCGGCGGCGGCACTCTCGTCGTTCTCGGCGCGGCGATCGCCTTCCTGACGCTCACGTGCATCGACCGCTACCTACGCGGAAGACGCCCAGCCGGTACGACAGGTGCATCCGAACTCAGACTGGCACTGATGATTTCCATCGGCATCGGATTGCACAATCTCGGAGAAGGCCTCGCGATCGGATCCGCGTATGCGGTAGGTGAGCTTGCGCTCGGCGCGTTCCTCGTTATCGGATTCACCCTGCACAACACAACAGAGGGACTCGCGATCATCGCACCGTTGGCTCGGCGACGTACCCCCCTGTTGACCTTGTTGGGGTTGGGATTGATCGCGGGTGCGCCGGCAATTCTCGGTGCTGTTATCGGGGCGGGCGTCGACAACCGTGAAGTATCTGCGTTGCTGCTCGGAGTCGGGGTCGGCGCAATCATCCAGGTCGTCATCCAAATTGCACCGTCCTTGCGCACACAAGGCCGCTCGGATCTGGATCCGATGGTTCTCGTCGGCGTCGGTGTCGGAATACTCCTGATGTTTCTCACTGGTTTGGTGGTCCCCGCATGAGCACGATCGATCCATCCGACATCAAGGTCGGGCGCAGAACGGTCCTCCTCACAGCCTGCGCGACAACTTGTCTCGCCGTTGCCGGATGTAGCACCCAGAACAACAGCAATGCACCCGGCGTAACCCTGGGCAGTGCCGAGGTTCCGATATCAGCGGTTCCTGTCGGCGGCGGAGTCATTCTGGCGGACGAGCAAGTCGTGATCACCCAGCCGCAGGAAGGCGTGTTCCAAGCCTTCTCTGCGGTATGTACCCACCAGGGATGCGTAGTCTCCGAGGTCAGCGATGGAACGATCAACTGCCCATGTCATGGCAGCCGATACTCCATCGTCGATGGCTCGGTCGTGCAACGACCTGCTCAGAAGCCACTGCACAGCTACGCCCTTTCTCGCACCGCGGACACGATCATCGTCAACTAAGCCGGAGAACGGCACTTCCGAACTGGGACAGCTATCTGCGAAGGTTGTTATGGAACAGTGCGTTCGGCGGCGCTGAGGAAGTGAGAGATGTGTATTCTGCACAACCCGAGTTCTCGGCGTACGGCCCATCGCATTGGGCAGCCATCGCTCTGTTTGTCGCGGGTTCGGTGTTTCTGATCTGGGCGGGACGTAGACAGACCGAAGCGCAAGCTCGCCACCTCAGCCGCGCCCTCGGCGGAATACTGGCGGTGATATACGGCTCGGCGGTGCTCTACTCGCTGTCCTCACCCACGCTAGGAGGATCCGTACCCTTACAACTCACCGATCTCGCGACAGTGTCCGCGATCTACGCATTGTGGTCGCACCGACATTGGCCGTTCGCCCTCACCTACTACTGGGGGCTTGTATTGAGTACGCAGGCGTTGATTTCACCGGCTCTGGCCGGGCCCGACTTCCCCGGTTACGAGTTTCTTGCCTTCTGGGCGATTCACTGTCAATGGCCACGAAGTTCTCCCCGTAGGCGGCCAGTAGTTCTCCCCGCTGGTGGCCACGGGTTCTCCCCGGTGGCGGCCAGTTGTTTTTCC
>NZ_JBVHEH010000039.1:0-58208 GCF_055562955.1 Kitasatospora sp. NPDC015121 | reverse complement strand
TAACGAGCCCAGTTCATCCGGAGTCATACCTCCAGAGAACAGCCGAAACCCACCCGGGACCAGAGCCCACGCACCACCTAACAAAGCACTACTAGTTACGGGGTGGTGGGTTGGTCTGGCAGTGCCTGGGCGCGGTGTTGGGTGGGGGAGAGGCCGTGGGCGGTTTTGAAGGCGCGGCTGAATTCGGGGGCGCGGGGGATGCCGCAGCTGGCGGCGATGGCCTGGACGGGTAGGTGCCGTAGGGCGGGGTCGGCGAGGTCGCGGTGGGCCTTGGTCAGGCGCTGGCGGCGGATGAACGCGGCGAGGGTCTCGCCACGCATGTGTTCGGTGAACAGGCGGTGCAGGCTGCTGAGGGAGACGTGGTGGGCGGCGGCGATCACGGGCGGAGCGAGGCCGGGATCGTGCAGGTTGTGCCGGACGAATGCCTTCACGCTCTCCATCAGCGCGCGCTGCCGTGATTCCGGGGACTGCGCGGTGCTGGTGTCGAGTTCACTGGCGAGCCAGGTCGACAGCAGGTCGACCACCACTGTTCCCAGACGGGACGTTTCGGCGGGCTGCAGTGTGTGGGCCTGTCGGCCGATACTGCGGATGAACTCCGTCAGCAGCGCGCCGGTGGCTGCCCGGCCGGACAGCTTCCGTCCGAACAGGTGGCGCATCTTGTGTGCGGGGACGGGCAGCAGGGACGCGGGTAGGTCGAGGCCGAGGCCCTCTACCCGGGAACGCGCCGGGCCCCCTCCCTGGGAGCCGAAGAACCGCGTGTCGTACGCGTAGGAGCTGTGCACCAGGTTGATATCACCAGCCTCGATCAAATCGAGGCGGCCAGTGCGAGAGGCGGTGGACAGTCCGTGGCCCGAGGTCAGAAACGTCAGGTGGACCATCTCCTCGTCGGACCGCCTGATCATCTTCTCGGTACGCCTGGCCCGGATCGAGGGGAAGGACGTCTCCAGGAGCGACACCGGTCCCAGCTCGAGCTGCCTCATCCGCGCGGTGAACGTCTCGACGTGACCGCTGGTCAGTTCCGCGGCCCTGGTCCGTCCCATCGCGTCGCGCCAGAACTCGAAGCCCTCCGGCCCCGAGGGTCCCGCCTCCCATGCCCCGTCCGTCCACTCCATCGGCATCCCCTTCCCGAGTAACCTGTTCGTCTCGCGTTCCGGTTGGCCCCGTCGACGACCGGCACGGCCCTGCGGGAGGGCGGCTTTGCCGTCAGGCGCGCCGTCCGCGCGAACGGGCCAGCATGATCATCCAAGGCCGGCTCCGCCCGCGTGTCACCGCCCCCGTCAACCGGCCCAAGGCCGCGTACGCAGGCGGTCCTTTGCCCCGCCGTTCGTTCAGTGCGCCGGCTGTCGAGCCTGCTCGTATGAGTCCAGGTCCGGTACGACCTTCCCACCGCGTGCGGGGCCGTGTCGAGTATGCCCACTGCCACAACAGGGCGGCAATTGCACGCGATCCGCCCCATCAAGGACGTAGATGTCGCGGCGGCCGCCCTTTCTGCACAGGATGGGAATTGGGCTCAGGGAATTTCGCGTGCCGCCCTGAATCTTCTTGGTATTTCCTCGGTGTCTGGAATCAGTCGGAACCAGTCCCCTGCCTGACACTCGGTCCGCGCCGGCCCGTCTTTGGCCGGCTGCGAGTTGGCACAGGGTCCACATCTCTTGGCAGCGCGTCCAGATTATTCCGGCCTCACCGCCGCGTTCGGCGCCCTTGCGGCTGTGGCAGGCGGCCGGCCGCAGCCGCTCTCCCGCGGCCCTCGCCGCCGTCGGCGGGCCCGGCCGCCAGCTGCGCCAGTCCGGCGCGCGAGTCGTAAGTTCCGGCCCGCGGGACAGCCCTTCCCGTCCAGGAGCCGCGATGGGGAGCCGCCCGCTGCGGCACGCGGCCGATCGATGCCGAATCGCCTCGCCGCCGGGCGCGCGGAGGGATTTCCGACCTTAAGCTACCGCGCGATCATTATGTCGAATATTTCCTTAAACCGCCGGATCGGCTTGATTGTCAGAATGTATCCCCCTTGTGTCGGATGCCCCTCGCTGTGACCCTTTGGAGGGCCTGTTACTTCAAGGCCTCTTGGTCATTGCTTTGTGGGACATTCACCTTCCGGTCGGCGCTGGATCCGGCTGGGAAACCGATCTTGGGAGTGGTTTTGCCACGGAATTCTCAGGCCTCATCCGCGTTCGCGGGTGGGGCTTTCACCATGCGAAGGACGCGACGGATAGCCGTCCTCGCCGCCCTCGGCCTGCTGGTGGAGACGGGAGTGGCGCTGGACGCCCTCTCCGCCTCCGCGGCGGCCGCCGACGCCAAACCGTCCGCGCAGCAGACGGCCTCCCAGGTCACGGAGGCGCCCGACCAGTCCTCCGCGCTGCTGGCGGCGCGGCTGAACAACCGCCGGATCGAGGTCACCGGCGCTCGCACCGAGACCACCACGCTGTGGGCCGAGCCGAATGGCGGCCTCACCCAGGAGCTCTCGGCCGGCCCGGTCCGGATGCGGGTCGGCGACGCCTGGGTGCCGGTCGACACCACCCTGGTGGAGACCGGCGACGGCTCCGTCGCCCCGAAGGCACACCCGGAGGGCCTGGTCTTCTCCGGCGGTGACGCCTCGGTGAAGGTCGGCGACGCCCTGCCGGGCACCACGCCGCCGGCCGCGCCGTCCGCGTCCGCAGCACCTCCTGCCGCTGCCGCACCTTCCGCATCCGCGTCCGCGTCGGCGTCCGCATCGACCTCTGCGTCCGCGTCCGCCGCTGCTTCGCCTTCCGCCTCCGCTGCCACCTCAGCCTCCGCGTCCTCCTCCGGGCACGCGTCGCGCGCACTGGAGCGCCCGACGCTGACCGCCGCCGACGCGGCCCCGGCGGAGCGGGAGTTGGTGAAGCTCGGCTCCGGCGGGGGCCGGGTCGAGCTGGGCTGGCTGGGCCGGCTGCCCAAGCCGAAGCTGTCGGGTTCGACCGCCACCTACACCGACGCCCGTCCGGGCGTGGACCTGGTGCTGGAGGCGACCCGAACCGGCTTCGAGCAGTACCTGGTCGTCAAGAACAGGGGCGCTGTCTCGCAGGCCGGCACGCTCACCCTGCCGCTGGACACCACCGGCTACCGGGTGGAGCCCCAGGAGGACGGCTCGATCCACCTCACCGACCCGGCGGGCGCCAAGCCGACCGTCCGGATCCCGGCCCCGGTGATGTGGGACGCCTCGGTGGACGAGAAGTCCGGCGAGCACCTGCACCGCGGCGCGGTGTCGATGGAGCTGAAGGGCGAGGGCGCGGACGCCGAGCTGGTGTTCACCCCGGACGCCGCGTTCCTGGCCGACCCGGCGACCGCGTTCCCGGTCACCGTGGACCCGGTGGTCGACGTCGGCACCAACTTCGACACCTTCGTGCAGAGCGACACCACCTCCGACCAGTCCTCGGCTACCGAGCTGAAGATCGGCACGTACAACGGCGGTGCGGTCAAGGCGCGTTCGTTCCTGCACTTCCCCGGCGGGGACTTCAACGGGAAGCAGATCAAGAGCGCCAAGCTGTACCTGGCCAACTTCCACTCCTACTCGTGCACCGCGAAGCAGTGGGAGGTCTGGTCGGCCCAGTACGCCTCGACCGGCAGTCGTTGGAGCAACCAGCCCGGGCTGATCTCCCGCTACGCGGTCTCGGACGAGACCCGCGACATCGCCGGCGACGGTGACAGCTACGACTGCTACGGCAACGGCGGCACCTACTGGGTCGGCGCGGACGTCACCAACCTGGTCCGGGACTGGGCCGGTATGGGCGTGGGCACCTACGCCCTCGGCCTGAAGGCCGCGAACGAGAGCGACTCGTACGGGTGGAAGAAGTTCGAGTCCTCCGAGGGCGCGCACTCCCCGTTCCTGTCGATCACCTACAACTCGGTCCCGCCGACCCCGCCCACGGTCGAGGTCCTGCCCTCGCAGCAGGGCAACCCGCGCTACACCTCCTCCGCGAACCCGGTCTTCCAGGTCCTGGCCAGCGACCCGGACGGCGGCACGGTCGGCGCGGACTTCGACCTCTACCGGGACGGCGCCTTCGTCAACCGCTTCTACAAGGAAGGCCCGAACGGAAGTTACCTGTCGGCCCGCCCGTCCGACTTCGGGCTCAGCCGGCTCGACGAAGGAGTGTCCTACTCGATCGGCGCGCGGCTGTGGGACGGCCAGGCCAACTCCGGCTGGACGCCCAGCGTCACCGTCATCGCGGACACCGCCAAACCCGGCGCCCCGCTGGTCGCCTCCGCCACCTACCCGTCCGACGGGCTGTGGCACGGCGCGGCCGGCCAGGCGGGCGCCTTCACCTTCACCCCGGCGAGCGGCGTCACCGACCAGAGCGCCTTCGTGTACAGCCTCGACGGCGCCGCCGCGGTGACCGTCGACGCGACCGGCACCGCCAACGCCAGCATCACCCCGGCCGCAGACGGGCACCACACGCTGAAGGTGCAGTCCAAGGACCGGGCGGGCAACCTGTCCGACCCGACCTCGTACACCTTCTCGGTCGGCCAGGCCGGCCTGGCCTCGCCGGTGGACGGCAGCCAGTCCGCCAAACGGGTGAAGCTGCAGGTCGACGCGCAGACCCAGTACAAGCGTGTGGTCTACCAGTACCGGCGCGGCCCGGGCGCCACCGAGTACGACGTGCCGACGGCCAACCTCACCAAGGCCGACAACACCCCCGTCACCGACCCCAAGCCGCTGCTCGCCGACCTCGGCCCGCACGCCAACTGGACGGTCGTCGACACCCTCGGCAACGTCGGCGGCGTGGTGCAGATCCGCGCCCTGCTGTTCCCGCAGGACGGCTCCGGCAGCGGCTACGCCACCGCCTGGAACACCATCACCGTCGACCGCAACGCCGACGGCGCGGCGGGCGCGGAGATCGGGGCCGGCTCGGTCAACCTGCTGACCGGCGACTACTCGGTCGGCGTGACCGACGCCGACGAGGCCGGCTCCTCGGTGGCCCGCTCCTCGTCCTCGCGCGACCTCGCACGCGGCTGGCAGCCGCAGGGCGAGCGCCTGACGCCCAACCAGCGCCAGGTCACCTACGACACCACCGGGTTCGTCACCGGCCAGAACACCGTCGAGCGCTCCACCGCACGCGGCCACGACAACTCGACCGACTCGCTGCGAATCGTGCCCACCGGCACCGACTCGTACGCCGCCCTCGGCGCCGACAACGCCCTGGCGATGGGCATGAAACCGGGCAAGACCTACCGGCTGACCGGCTGGATCTACGTCCCGGCCGCCACCGGCCTCAGCCCCGACTACACCGACCGCGGCCTGCGGCTGGCCGGCTTCGTCCACACCTCGGCGGGCTACGCCCAGACCACCTCCAACAAGGCGTCCTTCACCGACGGCTGGCAGCAGCTGACCGTCGACCTGGCCGTCCCGCAAGGCGCCACCGAGGCGTTCTTCCGCCTCTACAACGGCTTCTCCGCCTCCGGCAAGGAGGTCTTCTTCGACGACCTGTCGCTGAAGGAGATCGTCGCGCCGTTCGGCCCGCAGTGGTCCGGCGGCCCCGACGCGGGCACCGGCTCCGACTACCGCTCGCTGTCCTTCCCGGAGTCCGACCTCGCGGAGATCAAGCTCAACGACGACTCCTCGCTGACCTTCGCCAAGGGCACCGGCGGGACGTTCTTCCCCGAGCCCGGCGCCGAGTCGCTCACCCTGACCGCCCAGCCCGGCGCGTCCGGCCCGATCACCACCCCGACCACCGGGCGCTGCCTGGACGTCAACAACTCGAACACCGCCAACGGCACCGCCGTCCAGACCTGGGACTGCAACCCGTCCACCGCCCAGCAGTGGACGCTGGCCGACAACGGCTCGCTCCAGGCCCTCGGCAAGTGCCTGGACGTGCCGAACTCCTCCACCGCGGACTACGTCAAGCTCCAACTGTGGGACTGCAACGGCACCGGCGCCCAGAAATGGGAGCTGCGCCCGGACGGCAGCCTGATGAACGCCAACTCCGGCAAGTGCCTGGACGCCCCGGATTCCGGCGGACAGGGCACCCAGGTCACCCAGCACTGGTGCCACGGCGGTCTCAACCAGAAGTGGAACCCGGCCAACACCGGCACCACCTACACCCTGACCGACCTGGACGGCTCCACCACCGTCTTCGCCCGCGGCTCCGGCACCGACCAGTTCCAGGTCCGCAGCGAGAGCGGCCCGGAGGCAGCCTCCACCACCCGCTACGTCTACGACGTCACCGACGGCCGGGTGCTGCCCAAGCGCGCGGTACCCGCCGTCGAGCCGGGTGTGGACGACGCCAACAAGTGCACCGTGGACCCGCTGCCGCGCGGCTGCGACGCGATGGACTACGAGTACGCGACCACCACCACGGCGGCCGCCGGGACCCCGGGTGACTTCACCGACCGGATCCGCGCGGTGAAGTCCTGGTCGTGGAACCCGGCCACCTCCAAGCAGGAGGCCGTTGAGGTCACCCGCTACCTGTACGACGAGCAGGGCCGGCTGGTGCAGGTCTGGGACCCGCGCCTGGCCCAGCCGCTGAAGACCGCCTACAGCTACGACGCGGCGGGCCGGGTCACCCGGATCGCCCCCGCGGGCGAGCTGCCGTGGGACTTCGACTACGGCGCCGCGGCCGGCGACCCGGACGCCGGGCGGCTGCTGAAGGTCCGCCGGGGCACCCTCGCCGCGGGCTCGAAGAGCCAGGTGAACGGCGAGATTGCCACCAAGGTGGTCTACAATGTGCCGCTGACCCGCGGCGCGGGCGGCCCGTACGACCTGTCCGGCGCGGATGTCGCGCAGTGGGCCCAGACCGACGCCCCCACCGACGCCACCGCGGTGTTCGGACCGGAGGACGAGCCCGGCACCCACACCGCGACCGCCACCGCCCCCGGCAAGGACGGCTACAAGCCCGCCGTGGTGCACTACCTCAACGCCTCCGGCAACGAGGTCAACACCGCCACCCCGTCGGTGACCGACAAGGGCGACATCGACACCAGCGAGTACGACCGCTACGGCAACGTCGTGCGCACCCTGGATGCCACCAACCGCTCGATCGCGCTGGGCACCCACCCGGACACCGCGCGGTTCGCCGCCGAACTCGGCCTGCCCGCCGCGTCCACGGACCGGGCCCGGCTGCTCGACTCCCGCACCACCTACAGCGCCGACGGCCTCGACGTGCTGGAGACCCTCGGCCCGCTCTACCGCGCCACCCTCGCCGAGGACGTGGCCGGCGCCACCACCCCGGCGACCGTGACGGTCGAGGGCGAGGCGATGCCGCGCCTGGGCACCACCGCGCAGGTCATCACCCAGAACGGCGACGCCGCCTGGGTGGCGGGCGGCGGCTGGTCCGGCAACGCGCAGGTGATGCTGGTCGGCACGAAGGCCGGCGACAGCGCCTCGTTCCGGGTCACCGTCCCGGAGGAGGGCAAGTACCTCCTCTCCGCGAGGATGACCCGGGCCGTCGACTACGGCACCGTCAAGTTCGTCCTGGACGGCACCGACGTCACCGGCAGCTTCGACGGCTACAACAACGGCGTCACCACCTCGCCCTGGTCGGCCGGCGCGCCCGTGCAGCTGGCCCGCGGCGACCACCAGCTCGACCTGGTCGTCACCGGCACCAACCCGTCCGCCACCTCGCCCTACTACCAGGCGGGCATCGACACTCTCACCCTGACCAAGACCACCGTCAACCCGTCGCTGGCCGCCGGCACCCCCGTGCTGGCCCGCGACCACAACACCAACACCTACGACGAGGGCAAGCCCGACGGTCAGGCCTACCACCTGGTCACCACCGCCACCGACGGTGCCCGCATCGACGGCTACGCGCAGGACGCCGAGCAGCGGGTCACCAAGAACGGCTACGGCGCGCCGATCGGCGGCACCCCGGGCTGGACGCTGAAGACCGCGACGTCCGTCACCACGGACGCCGCTCCCGGCGGCGCCAACCTGACCGCCACCGTCAAGTTCGACGCCTCCGGGCGCGCGCTGGAGTCCCGCAAGCCGGGCTCCACGGGCACCGACGCCTCCACGGTGAGGACCGTGTTCTACACGGCTGGCGCCAATGCGGACGACGCCGCCTGCGGCAACCGTCCCGAGTGGGCGGGCAGCCCGTGCACCACCGGCCCCGCAGGTGCGATCACCGGCGCCGACGCCGCGCGGATGCCGACCACCCTTCCCGTCAAGCGGGTCACCCGCTACTCCCGCTTCGGCGAGGCCGAAGAGGTCACCGAGACCAATGCGGGCAAGTCCCGCACGTCGGTGACGGTCTACGACGGCGCGGACCGGATCGTCTCGGCCCAGATCACCTCCGACCAGGGCCAAGCCCTCCCGCAGGTCACCACCGAGTACGACCCGGCCAGCGGCGACATCGTCAAGACCACCGCCGGCGGCAAGTCGCTGACCCGCGTCATCGACGCCCTCGGCCGGCTCATCTCCTACACGGACGCCGACGGCGGCACCACCACCACCGAGTTCGACAAGTACGGCAAGCCGACCAAGGTCACCGACCCGACCGGCTCCACCACCTACACCTACGACCGCGCCAAGGAACCCCGCGGCCTGGTCACCTCCGTCACCGACAGCGTCGCGGGCGAGTTCACCGCCAAGTACGGCCCCGACGGGCAACTGGTCGAGCAGACCTACCCCGGCGGGATCGTCCGCAAGGACACCTTCAACGCGGTGGGCGAGGCCACCGGCCGCACCTACACCCGCACCTCGGACGGCGCGACCGTCTGGGCGCAGTCGAGCGACGTCTCCACCCAGGGCGTCGTCGCCACCGACACCTCGTCCACCGCGACCCGCTCCTACACCTACGACCGCCTCGGCCGCCTCACCAAGGCGCAGCAGAGCACCGTCGCCGCCGGCTGTGTGACGCGTCAGTACACCTTCGACGCGCACTCCAACCGCCTCGCCAAGTCCACCTCCCCGTCCACCGCGAACGGCGGCTGCGCCACCGCCAACCCCGTCACCGAGACCCACACCTACGACAGCGCCGACCGCCTCACCGACCCGGGCTTCACCTACGACGCCTTCGGCCGCACGGTGACCACCGGCACCGGCTCCACCAACACCTACTGGGCCAACGACAAGGCCGCCTCCCAGCAGAAGGGCGACGACAGGCAGACCTGGCAGCTCGACCCGGCCCACCGCTTCACCGCCTTCACCACCGAGAAGAAGCAGGCCGACGGCTCCTGGGCCAACGCCACCAGCAAGCTCAACCACTACGGCGACGACGGCGACGAGGTCCGCTGGACCATCGAGGACACCACCCAGGGCACCTTGACCCGCAACGTCTCCGGCCCCGACACCGACTTGGTCGCCACCACCAGCAAGACCGGCGACGTCCAACTCCAGCTCACCAACCTGTTCGGCAGCGTCGTAGTCACAACCGACACCGCGCTGACCGCCCCCAAGGTGCTGGACTTCGACGAGTTCGGCATCCCCCAGGACGGCCAGACCGGCGTCCGCTACGGCTGGCTCGGCGGCAAGCAACGCTCCGCCGAGGCCCTCGACGGCGACATCCTGATGGGCGCCCGCCTCTACAGCCCCGCCCTCGGCCGCTTCCTGCAGACCGACCCCGTCCCCGGCGGCAACGCCAGCCCCTACGACTACTGCACCGGCGACCCGATCAACTGCACCGACCTCGACGGCAACTGGGGCATGCCCAAGTGGCTGAAGAAAACGGTCCAGGTCGTCGCCAAGGTCGCCGAAGTCGCCTCCTACATCCCCGGCCCCATCGGCGGCATCGCCGCCGCCGTCTCCTCGGTCTCCTACGCAGCCACTGGCAACTGGGCCAAGGCAGCCGAGATGGCTGTGTCTGTGGTAACAGCGGCGGTAGGTGCTACGGCAGTTGTCAAGGGTGCCACGCTTGCGGTCAAGGCAGTAAGGGCGTCTAGGGCAGCAAAGCCCTTGACGAAGATGAAGGTCGCCTTCAATAGCAAGTTCCGGCCTGGCATCAATTTTCAGCAGCAGAAGAACCACATTCTGAACAGTAAGAATTATCTCAACCGAATCAAGGGGGGTAAGGACACTTCCTACTGGACCGTTAGTGAAAAGAACGCTACCCGACTTACCAGGATTGCGTGGGTTTTCGGCAAGAAGACTGGCAGGTCAGGCGGGGAGAGGGTGCTTAATGTTCGGCGGCCCATCGGCAGGGCCCCGGCATCCAAGGGCGGTGGCCCGCAGAGTAAGGTTCGAGTAACAGGAAAGCGAAACAAGCGCACCGGTAAGATGGAGATCCACGGAACTCCATGGTTTTAAGTATGCCGCGTGATACGGGTAAAGAATGGAGTGTGGTGGGCGTGGAAGATGCTGACCTTCTCTCTGCTGCAGTGGCTGACGCTATCCGAGCGTACGGTTCACTCGAAGAGCCGAACTTCGTCTTCGCCTCCCGTTGCTTCGAGCGTCAACCGCACAAGGCACTCGTGGGTGAGTTGGCGAGCTTTGCGCGCGTTGGGGACCAGACCAACCTGAACGACGATGTCTGCTTTTACTACAAGGTAGATTCTGCGGATGGAAACTGGCATCTCCTGCTATCCATGGTGGGTCCATATGCAATGCTCTTTCGGGCGCCGAGGGCCCACTGGTGGACATCGCGGGTCGTTTTGAGTCCGATCACCAGTGGCTTCAACGAAGAGGAATCGGTGATTGCTGATCTAATTCTTCAGAAAGGCTTCACCCTCCTGTCTGGAGAGCAATCAAAAATCCCGGTAGATTTTCAGTCGTGGCCGGGCGGCCCAATGGAAGGGGGGCCTCTTTTCAGGGTTCTGTTCAGTGATGTCTTTGATCTTGCATGGTGAAGTAGCCTGCAACGCATAAACGAGAGTGGGTGGACTCTGTTCCGCCCACCCTCGATTTCCTTTATGTGACCGGATTAAACCGTGGTGTTTCGACAGCTGCGAGGTCACTGCTGCGCCGTTTCTGGAACCGATTATCCGCGACGTATTGAATAGTATTTCATGCTCTCATGAATAGATGGTTTATGCCGCACTGAAGGGAAAATTCTGACGTCAGGAGTGGCTGTTAAATTAATTTTCCGTGTCTGGTTTGAACCCCCCTGTGGCAGCCAGCCGAACTTGTCGGCGGGCTGTTCTGTGTCTTACTTGTTTTGCGGCAAAACTCGTTCAACATGATCCTCAGAGTTAGAGGTCATCTCATTTGGATGGCTAGACTCTGGGCGTGCTGATCGTGGAGCGTCTCGTACCGGACGAGTTGTGGGAACTGTTCCAGTTGGTGGTGCCGACGGCGCCGACCCGGCCACAGGGCGGTGGCCGGCGCCGCTACGGGGAACGCGAGGTGTTGGCGGCGATCGTCTTCGTGGCGACCTCCGGATGCACGTGGGCTCAACTGCCGCCTTGCTTCGGTCCATCCGGGCCGACTGCCCATCGGCGGTTCGCCGAGTGGAGCAAGGCCAGGGTGTGGGTCAAGCTCCACCGGGTCGTCCTGGACGAACTTGGCGCGAGGGGCGAACTGGACTGGTCCCGCTGCGCGGTTGACTCCGTGAACATGCGGGCCCTGAAAAGGTGCCCCTATGGCTTTCGTCAAGCGGCGGTGGCGGCCGGGGGTTGGTAGAGGGTGCCATCTCTGAGCATGGCGAAGAGCACATCGATGCGGCGTCGGGCGAGTGCGACGAGGGCGGCGACGTGGTGCTTGCCTTCGCGTCGTTTCCGGTCGTAGTAGGCGCGTGACTCCGGCTGGGACAGCGACGCGAACGCGGCCAGGTAGAAGGCCCGTTTGAGCTGCTTGTTGCCTCGTCGGGATGGGTGCTCGCCGCGGATGGAGGAGCCGGAGGCGCGGGTGACGGGTGCCAGGCCGGCGTAGGCGGCCAGGTGGCCGGAGGTCGGGAAGCCGCGGGCGTCGCCGACGTCGATGAGGATTCGGGCGGCGGTCCTGATCCCGATGCCGGGCATCGAGGTCAGGACCGGGGAAAGAGGGTGGGCCTCCAGCAGTTCCTCGATCCTCACGGCGAGGAGTTTGCGCTGGTCGAGCACGGAACTGAGTGAGTTGGCGAGGCTGGGGACGATCAAGGCGGCGGCCTCGGTGCCGGGGACGACGACACTCTGCTCGTCCAGGGCGGTGAGGATGTCTTCGACCAGGCGCTCGGCCATCTGCGGGGCCTTAGGCCGCAGCAGCGTGATCAGTCTCCGCCGCCCGGCCTTCCTCAACTGGGCCGGGGAGCCGTGGCGTTCGAGCAGGGCGAGGACGGCCGGGTGGTCGAGCCGTGGGCCCAGGACGCGCTCGAGCGACGGGTGGATCTGGGTGAGCAGGCCGCGCAGCCGGTTCTTGATCCTTGTCGACTCGTCGGCGAGGTCGTCGTCGAATCCGGCGATCATTTCCAATTCGGCGACGGTCTCGTCGCTGGGCGCCAGGTCGCGCAGGGTGTGCTGCATGGCACGGGCGGCGTCCGCGATGACGTGCGCGTCGCGGGCGTCGGTCTTCGCCTCGCCCGGATAGAGGTCGGCGATCCGGCGCATGGTCAGGCCGGGCAGGTAGGCGATGCGACAGCCGGCGTCGCGGCCGACGGCCAGCGGAAGGGCTCCGACGGTGGCCGGCTGGTCGACCACCACCAGCATCGTCCCGTGCTTGGCCTGCAGTTTCGTGAACAGCTCACGCAGCCTGGGCTCGCTGTTGGGCAGTGCCTTGTCGAAGACCTTCTTGCCGGCCGGCGTGAGCGGGGTGGCATGATGTTCGCCCTTGCCGACGTCCAGGCCGAGATAGAGGTCTATGCCATCGGTGCTGGTCAACTGCCCCTCCCCAGGTCTCGCTCTCCCCGGCCCTGCGGCATCGGCGTGCCGGCATCCACGTTACGGAGAGCCTGCCTCACCCGGTGCGGGATCGGCGCTCAAGCCCCTCATCAGCGGTCTGCCACCGCCTCCGAGCCCGGTGACACCACCTTTTCGATCATGCTCGACGAGGGATCTCAGTCATGCCGGGCCGGGAGGCCGGGAACCCCATTGCGGGGCCACGAAGAAGGTAACGGGGACCTGACAGGTCCGAATCCTGTCGATCGGGGCAAGTTCGGGTCGAAGATCCACTTGCTCACCGAGCGCACCGGTTTACCCCTGTCGCTCGCGATATCCGGTGCCAACGTCCACGACAGCCAGGCGCTGATCCCGCTGGCCGACGCCATCCCGCCCATCCGATCGCGCCGCGGCCCCAGGCGACGCAGGCCCGGCAAGCTCCATGGCGACAAAGCCTACGATCATCGCTTCATCCGCGCCTACCTGCGACGACGACAGATCCCGGCGCGCATCGCCTGCCGAGGCGTCGACTCCTCCCAGCGCCTCGGTCGACACCGATGGGTGATCGAGCGCACCGTCGCCTGGCTCAGCGGCTTCCGCCGACTCCACCGCCGCTACGAACGCAAGGGCGAGCACTTCGCCGCGTTCGCCAGCATCGCCCCAGCAGTCATCTGCCTACGGCGAATCCCCAAATGAGATGACCTCTAACAGCGTGTCCCATGTGGTGATTGGGTCGTTGGATTGGTTATGGGGAGTGGTGGGTGGGATTGGATCGTTCCTGACGGCTTGTGGGATCTGGTGGCGCCGTTGCTGCCGGCAGCTCGGGTGTGGCCGCAGGGCGGTGGGACAGCGAACTTGGACGACGAGGCGGTGTTCGCCGCGATCGTCTACGTGCTGACGACCGGATGCGCGTGGCGGCACCTGCCGCCGTGCTTCGGGCTGTCGAAGTCCACGGTGCACCGCCGCTTCATGCTCTGGACCAGGGACGGCCTGTGGGGCCGGCTACGGCGGGCGATGCTGGAACGCCTGGCCGCTGCGGAGGTGCTCGACGTGTCGAGGGTGATCGTCGACTCGGTGCATGTCCGCGCGAAAAGGGGGGCGCCCACACCGGTCCGAGCCCCGTCGACCGGGGCAAGCCCGGCTCCAAGGTGCACGTCCTGTCCGACCGCAGCGGGCTGCCCCTCATCGTCGGTATCTCGGCCGGCGACGTCCATGACCAGCACGGACTGATCCCGCTCGTCCAGGCCCTCCAAATGAAACACGATCCGGACCGAGGCCTGCACTACCGTCCCCGCAAGGTCCACGCGGACAAGGCCTACGACAGCCCCGAGCTGCGGAGATGGCTTCGCCGACAGCAGATCCTGCCCCGGATCGCCCGCAAGGGCATCGAGTCCAGCCAGGCGCTCGGCCGACACAGGTGGGTCATCGAGCGAACGATGGCCTGGCTCACCGGCTACCACCGTATCGCCCGCCGCTACGAGGACGATCACCTGCTCTACCTGGCCTTCTGCGACCTCGCCGCCACCATCACCTGCCACAAACGACTGGCCAAACTCACCACATAGGACAAGCTCTAACTGGGGCCTCGGGAACGAGTACGAGGGCTTTCCGCTGATGTACCACTGGCGCATCCTGCCCGACTCCCCTCCCGAAGGGGTCGCCGACGAGTTCGGGGGCATCGATGGTGCGGTCGCGCACTGGGAGGGGTCATCGGCCGTGCGTGAGCGGCTGGAGGCCATCGGCCGGTCCTCGTCCAGCCTGGTTCTCTTCCTGGAACACCTCCCGCAGACCCTCGGTGACTGGCTGCACGACTACAGGACCGCCGCGTCGGAAGGCAGGAAGAGCTCGCCGTACCCGTGGGTGGACCAAGCCCTGACGCGCGGCACCGCCTTCATGAGCTCGCACGGACTCGTCCACTTCGACACCCACTTCGCCAATGTCCTGACCGACGGCCAGATGCTGTACTTCGCGGACTTCGGACTCGCCCTGAGTTCCGGCTTCGAACTGTCAGCGGCTGAAGCGGAGTTCCTCTCCGACCACCTCGCGTATGACCGCTGCCACACCGTGAGCCATCTGCTCCGCCATCACCTGCCCGATGGCCTGCGCGGCGGGATGGAACACGAGGCGTTCCTGCGCGAGTGGGACGCAGGCCACCGGCCCGATGGCGTCCCGGGCGAGATCGCCTCGATCATCAACCGGCACTCCCGAGCTGCCGTGATCTTCGGCGAGTTCGCCCGTCGTTTGCTCACCGAGAGCAAGCGGACGCCATTTCCGGCCTCCGAGGTCGGGCGGGCCTGGAGCCCTGCGGTCGCGGCACCCCATTGAGACCAGCCTTTGGCAGAAGATCGTCGTCAGGACGTCGCGGGACGGGTTGTGTGCCGGGGGCCGAGGCGGCGTCGTAGTTCGAGGTTCTCGCTCTGGGGGGCTTCGAGGGCCTGCCGCAGGGCCTGGACCTCGTCGCGGTGCCGCCGCTTTGGGCAGTGAGGGGGCGCACGACGCTGCTGGGCGAGTCGTCGGGCGGCTGCGTGGCCGGTTGTGGTCAGGTGTTCTCGCTGCCGCGTTGGTTCAGGGCCCGGGTCAGGTCCCGGTTGGCGGAGCGTGCGGCGTCCAGGTCGGCGCGGGCTTCCTCCAACTCCAGCGCACGACACCTCCCTACTGGAGCGACCTCGGCTACTGGGAACAGGAGTACAGGGAGCAGCCCGTGCGCCTGCTCGTCCGCTGCCAGCACAGCGGCCACCGGGAGCCCTGGAACCTGGCCTACGAGAAGGAGTTCTTCGTGCAGGACTGGATCCTTTTCACCATTGAGGAGAACGGTTGACACCGTCCCCGCAAACACAACGGGGCCGTCACCTCCAGGAGGTGACGGCCCCGCCGTTGTTCGGCGCCGGCTACCTGAGCACCAGGCCGTGCTTGGCCAGCGCCGCGATCTGCTCCTTGCTCAGCGTGGCCCGGCGGGTGCGCTGGTTGCCCACCCAGCTCCCGAGATTGATGGGGGCCGCCTCGATGCTCTCCACCGCGTCCGGGCCGACCACCACCCGCTCCAGCACCTCCACGTGCGACCGGGGCACGGGCTTGCCCCGGCCCTCCCGGGCGACGAACTGGGCGAACGCGGCCACCGCGAGCGCGAACCGGTCGGCCCGCGAGACCGCCTCCTGCCACCAGGTCCGCGCCGCCACCTAGGCGCGCTGCCAGGTGATCGGCCAGACCGTTACCCCGTACGAACTGATCTCTTAAGGCATGCTTCCAGCCCGGTGCCGGTTCGTTCGGCTCCCCTACTGGTTCGTTGTCGCCTGCGCGGTGTGGGTGGCGCGTTGGCGGTATTCGTGGGCGGCGTCGGGTTGTCCGTCGACGTCCAGAGCATCGGCGGCCAGGAGGTAAGCGCGTGCGAGCAGCGGCCCGTACAGGCTTGGATTGTCGATAAGGTGCGGGCCAACGGCCTGGACCACCTCGGCGCCATCCCGCCAAGCGCCCGTTTTGTCGTCGGGTAGAAGGGAATATCCCCGTTCGGTCAGGATCATCGCCAGATTCACACGCGAAGCCATCGTCTCCCGGTGACCAGCCCGGAGAACCCGCGTCCTGTCCTCCATCACGGACCGCAGCAGGTCAACGGCCTCGTCGGTGCGCCCGGTCTGGTGGTAGGCGTGGGCGAGGTTGTTTTTGGACGTGAGAGTGTCGGGCGCGTCCTCGCCCAGGATCCTGATCCGTTCTTTGAGGTTCTGTTCGAACAGGGGGATGGCGCTGTGAAGGTCGCCAGCGTCCTGGTAGGCCTGGGCGAGGTTGTTGCGGGAATGCAGGGTGTAGGGGGCGTCCTTGCCCAGCACTCGGATCATGGACCGCAGGGTCGGTTCGTGGATGGCGATGGCACGGGGGAAGTCGCCTGCGGCCCGGTAGGCGTTGGCGAGGTTGTTTTGGGAGGCGAGGGTGTCGGGCGCGTCCTCGCCCAAGATCCTGACCCGGCCTTCGAGGGTCTGTTCGAAGAGGGGGATGGCGCGTTGGACGTCGCCGGCGTCCTGGTAAGCGTTGGCGAGGTTGTTGCGGGTGGTGAGGGTGTCGGGTGAGTCCTCGCCTAGGATCCGCGCCGTGGCCTGCAAGGTCTGCTCAAGGAGAGGGATGGCGCGGGTGAGGTTGCCTGCCACCCGGTAGGCGTTGCCCAGGTTGTTGCAGGCGGTAAGGGTCCCGGGTCTGTCCCAACCCAAGATCCGGATCATGGACAGCAGGTTCTGTTCGAAGAGGGGGACGGCGCGTTGGACGTCGCCGGCGTCCTGGTAGGCGTTGGCGAGTTCGTTGCGGGAGTTGAGGGTGTCAGGTGCGTCCTCGCCCAGGAGTTGCTTCCTGGTGTTGAGGGAGCGGCTCAGGTGGTTGACGGCGCGCCGCGCCTGTCCCTGCTGGTTGAGGAAGTAGCCGGCCGCGTCGAAGACGGCGGCGGTGTTCTCGCTGTCGGTGCTCGCAGAGGTGTGATCGGCGAGGGCGTCGACGTGGGGAAGCAGGGCGCGCAGGGCCGACCACTGCGCGGGTTGGTCCGGGTCGAGCAACAGCGCGACCTGTAGGCACAGGGTGGCCTGGTGGAGGGCAGTGGTGATGTCGCCGTTCTGGCGGTGGGGGTCGTCGGGGGCGGGGGTGCGGGCGAGGGTCTGGACGAGGCGGTGGACAGTGAGGGTGCCGTCCGGGCTACCGGTGATCATGTTGTAGGCGAGGAGCCGGCCGATCGCGGTGGCGACTTCGGGCGGAGCGCCGAGGGGGTCCAGGAGATGGCGGGGGATGCGGTCGGGGGCGTACCAGGCCAGGATCCGTAGGATCTCTCCGGCGAGGGGGGTGTCGGTGAGGCGGTCCAGGGTCAGGCGCCAGATCCGGGCCACGGTCCGGTCGGAGTCGGTGCCCTCCCCGCCCGCGGCGAGCATGTCGGCCGGATACTGGGCCAGCATCTCCAGATACCTGCTCGGAACCGTTCCGGTCTGCGCGCAGTACGCGGCAGCCTGCTCGACGGCCAGCGCCAGGTGGCCGACCTCCTCGCATACCGCTCCGGCGCCGTCCGAGGACCGGGGGCCGTCGTGGGTGAGGACCCGGACGAACAGGTCCACGGCGTCGTCCTCGGTGAGGACACCGAGTCGGACAGTGGTGGCATGGTGATGCCAGCCGCTCGCGCGCCGGGTGGTGATCAGGACCCGCCCACGAGGAACACGCTCCAGCAGAGGTGCGATGTGGGCGGGGTCCTCGACGTTGTCCAGTACCAGCAGCCACCCGCCGTTTCTGGCCAGCCAGGCCACCGCGCGCTGCGTCTGCTGGTCTTCGGGCAGGCCCGCGAGTGCGGGCTTCAGGGTTCGGGCGAGTTCGGCGAGTCCGGCCTGCAGTGCGGTGGGGGTGTCGGCGGTGATCCGCCACCTTAGCGACTCGTTGCGCCGTGAGGCCCAGTGGGCGGCGAGGGCGCTCTTGCCGATCCCGCCCAGGCCGTGGACGGCATGGACCACCACCTCGCCCGCCCGCTCGAACGCCTGCTCTAGGAGGGCGAGTTCTTCGGTGCGGCCGACGAACAGCCCGCCGGGGATGTTCGAGACCCCTTTTGCGGCGTCCGGCGGGATCGGAGTGAACGCCTCCACTGGCAGCACGAGAGCGTGTTCGGCCTGCACTGAGTAGGTAGGGGAGTTGACGACGTTCCCGCCCGCGACGATCGCACCCCCGCTGCCCCACTGCCCCGCTCCGGCTTCCTGCCAGTTGCCTACGGCCTCATGCTCGACACCCAGCTCGTGGAGATTTGCGCTGGCTTCCGCCTCCATGTTGTCATGGTCTTGTCGCGTAGCCTTCTTCTTGAACCACTTCACGGACGCTGTTCCGTCTGGGAGTTGGTCACGTTGCCGCGTGCAACGATGGCCCCGGTGCTGCCGTGCGTCCCCGACGTCGGTCCGGGGCCGGAGGCCGGGGCGGTGCCGCTGGCGGAGGTCGAGGAGCCGGCCACATCCCCGCCAGCGACGATTGCGCCACCGCTGCCGGTCATCGGCTCGACTTGCGGGGCTGGGGGAGTGGGGGTGGGTGTGTTGGTGCGCAACTGCCACAACGCCACCACGACCGCGGCGACCCCAGTCACCGCGCTCACTGCGCCCCACGCTTGCCCGGCGCCGTCCGGGTGCGTGCCCGTCACCCACCACACCGCCCCCGCCGACGCGCCCGCACCCACGACGCCCAGTGCCCACCAACACATCCGCTGCAAACCAGTCATGCCATTATCGTTCCACCCCTCCAGCATGATCACGTACGTCCAACTCCCGACCGCAGCGGACCTGTTGCACATCTCCTCCTTGGCTCCGCGATTCAGCCGGAATGCGGACATGCCGCCCGCGGGATGACGGCCCCGCCGTTGTTCGGCGCCGGCTACCCGAGCACCAGGCCGTGCTCGGCGAGAGCCGCGATCGGCTCCTCACTCAGCGAGGCCCGGCGGGTGCGCTGGTTGCCCACCCAGCTCCCCAGCTTCACCGGGGTTGCTTCGGTGGTCTCCACCGCGTCCGGGCCGGCCACCACCTGCTCCAGCACCTCCACGTGCGACCGGGGCACCGGCTTGCCCCGGCCCTCCCGGGCGACGAACTGGGCGAGCGCGGCCAGCCCGAGGGCGAACCGGTCGGCCCGCGACACCGTCGGCTTCTTCGGCCAGCCCGCGGCCGCCGCCTTCCGCGCCTTCTTCACCGCGGCGGCCTGCGCCAGCGCCGGGTCCTCCTCGATGCCGATGGCGACGAGCAGGTCCTGCTGCTCCTGCTCCAGGTCCGCGAACACCCCGCGCTGGGCGGCGACCCAGTGCCCGAGCTGCTCGCCCTCGAACACCGTCTCCGCCGGGAGCACGGCCCAGTCGACCCGGCCGTCCGCCTTCTGCCACCAGGTCCGCGCCGCCACGCAGGCACCCTGCCAGGTGATCGGCCAGCGCGGCGCCCAGTGCGGGTCTATCTCCTCCAGCGCCTCCCGCCAGGCCGGTCCAGCGCGCCCGGCTCGCCCTCCGGCACCTCGGCGGCCGTCCGCAACCGGGCCAGCCACTGCCCCAAGGCGAAGTCGTTGCCGATCAACACCCGCGCCGGAACGGCCAGCGAACAGTAGTGTTTGCGCGCCCACGTCCGCGCCCAGGAAAGACCATCTCGAACCGCGCAGACTCACCGAGCGACTCCACGGGGATCACGGTGACCGCACGACCGGCCCGCGTGGACCAGGCTCCTCCGGCACTGGTCGGCTACTCGGTCGTCTTCTCCAGCACCTTGACGGCTTCGTCTTCGGCATTTGCTCTGCGGTACGCCGCAGCCGATCGCTCCCGCACGGTCTGTACCTCGCTCGCCGGCCGACCGGCAGCGAGCAGGGAGTCGGCGAACTCGTCCAACGCTTCCCCCAGCCGGTACTGGTCTCCCAGCCCCTCGAACAGAGCAACGGCGCGCTCACCGGCCTCCACCGCCCGTCCGCTCTCACCACGCGCACGCAGGGCGGTGCCGAGGTTGCTCCAGGCCATAGCTTCGCCGTGGTGGTCGCCGAGGGCCTGGTACTGGGTGAGGGCGGTGCGGTGGGCCTGTTCGGCTTCCTCCAAACGCCGCAAGTCCTTCAGTGCGATGCCGAGGTTGTCCCAGGCGATAGCTTCGCCGTGGTGGTCGCCGAGGGCCTGGTGCTGGGTGAGGGCGGTGCGGTGGGCCTGTTCGGCTTCCTCGAAGCGGCGTAGTTCCTGCAGCACGCCGCCGAGGTTGTCCCAGACTATGGCTTCGCTGTGAAGGTCGCCGAGGGCCTGGTGCTGGGTGAGGGCGGTGCGGTGGGCCTGTTCGGCTTCCTCGAAGCGGCGTAGTTCCTGCAGTGCGCTGCCGAGGTTGTTCCAGGCGATGGCTTCGCCGTGGTGGTCGCCGAGGGCCTGGTGCTGGGTGAGGGCGGTGCGGTGGGCCTGTTCGGCTTCCTCGAAGCGGCGCAGGCCCTGCAGCGTGCTGCCGAGGTTGTTCCAGGCAGTGGCTTCGCCGTGGTGGCCGCCGAGCGCCTGGTATTGGGTGAGGGCGGTGCGGTAGGCCCGTTCGGCTTCCTCGAAGCGCCGCACCTCCTGCAGCGCGCTGCCGAGGTTGTTCCAGGCAGTGGCTTCGCCGTGGTTGTCGCCGAGCGCCTGGTATTGGGTGAGGGCGGTGCGGTGAGCCTGTTCGGCTTCCTCGAAGCGGCGTAGTTCCTGCAGCGCGCTGCCGAGGTTGTTCCAGGAGCCGGCCTCTCCGGCCGGGGCGCGGCTCTCGCGTGCCGCGGCGAGGCCGATCTCGGCGACCTCCAGGCGGCTTTCGAGATGGTGACGCAGACCGAGATAGACGCCGAGATGGGAGGCGAGGTCCTGGGCGATGCCGTGGCGGCCGGCAGCGTGGGCGGTGTGGACGGCGGCCACGAGGTTGGCGCGCTCCGCGTCCAGCCACCCCGATGCCTCCGTCCGCCCGGCAAACCGTCGCCCCAAGCGCAGGTCACGCCTTCTGGCGTCCGTCATGTCCACGTGTGCGTCCGCGTCTCGTGTGGTGAGGGTGTAGTACTCGAGGAGGCGGTGCAGGGCCGCAGCGGTATGGGCGGGGTGTCGGGCGGCTTGTTCGGTGGCGTAGGCGCGCACGAGGTCGTGCATGCGCCACCGCTGAGTGTCGGGGTCTTGGCGGATCAGGCTGGCCCTGGACAGGGCGATCAACCGCGCCCGGACGTCCTTGAGCTTGCCGACACCGGTGAAGGCCGCGGCGGTTTCGGTGGACAGATCCGGCCCGGGGTTGACCGCTAGGAGACGGAACAACTCGGCGTGGGTGGGCGCCAGCCGCTGGTAGGAGCGCTCCAGCACGGTGCGCACCGCACGCCCCCCGTCCTCCAACTGATCGAGCCGCTCACCGAGATCCTCCAGATACTCGGCGAGCCGACCCGGCTTCAGGCCGCGTTCGGCCACCAGCTGGGCGGTGGCGATCTGCAGCGCGAGCGGCAGGTACCCGCACAGCTCGGCGACCCTGGCCGCCCCCTCGGGGTCGGCGCGGATCCGCTCGTCCTTGGGCAGGGTGAGCCGCAACGCAGTGTCCATCAGTTCGACAGCCCGCTCGGGGGAGAGGACGTCGAGGTCCACGAGGCGTGCGCCGATTGTGGGGGCGAAGTCGTCGCGGGAGGTGACCAGCAGACGGTGCGGCCCACCGGAGGGGACCAGCTGCCGGACCTGGTCGGCACGGCAGGCGTTGTCGGCGAGGACCAGGACCCGCTCCCCGGCCCGGGTCCGCGCGGCGAGCTGGGCCCGGTAGAGGGCGGCGCGCTGATCGGTCTCGGGCGGGATCTGCTCCGTCTCCGTACCC
The DNA here is from genome assembly GCF_055562955.1 of Kitasatospora sp. NPDC015121. Classification (NCBI taxonomy): domain Bacteria; kingdom Bacillati; phylum Actinomycetota; class Actinomycetes; order Kitasatosporales; family Streptomycetaceae; genus Kitasatospora; species Kitasatospora sp. NPDC015121. The sequence continues at coordinate 36,249 of NZ_JBVHEH010000039.1, read as the reverse complement.
AGGGCACGCAGCGCGCTGTCCAAGGCCTGGCCGACATCGAGGGTGCTGTCGTCATAGCCGTGCAGGTCCAGGAACAGCACACCCGTGAACACCCCACGCGCAAGGGCCGTGTGGGCGGTGGCGAGGCCGAGGGTGGTCTTACCCATCCCGCCCATCCCGAGCACGGAAGCCACCACAACAGCCTGCTCGCCCTCGCCCTCACACCCCGCGCCAGGCGAGGGGTTCAGGAGCGCCAGCAGGTCCTCCAGCTCCTGCCCCCGTCCGGTGAAGCCGTCCGGCACCCGCGGCGGCGGAGCCAGCAGCGGCGGCGCGAGACCGCCCGAGGCAGCGGCAGGCGCCTCCCGTCTTGTGCCCGGATTTTCCTCTTTGCTAATGCGGTCGAATTCCTCGACGAGCGTGACCAGCCGGGTGTAGGAAGTCTTCCATTCAACGAGATCCGTGCGGGCCGCCGTCAGAACCTGCACATTCTGCTCGTCATGCTTCCTGCAAGCACAGACGAACGCGGAAACAAAATCCCAATCGTACACACGGAAGACCCCGGACCGGCCCTTCTGCAACTCACTGATCGCCGTCGCCGTGAGCTTCCTCTCCTCATCCGCAGCCATGAGCTGAGGCCCACTCGGATTACCGGCATCCCGACGCAACTGATCCAACCGCTGCCCAAACTCCCGCAGCACCCGCTGCGCCTGCGCACTCTCACCAGCCAACGTGTTCCCCTCTCACCCCGGAAGCCAGCCCCGGTAGTCGGCTGCAGCAGCAGTCCCCGTCCCACCCCGTACGTAGACAGCCCCCAGGACGAGCCCACCAGACCCCCGGTACCTGGATACGTGCCGGTGGCCGACAAGGTGATCCGCCGGTGTCCGCGTTGGTCCGTGATCGTCCGTCGAACCGGAGTCCAACTCTAGTGCCCACCTGCATGAACGCGGTCCCGTTTCCGGAACGCTCCGGATGCATCCGCAGATCGTCCACGGGCCTTTCCCAGCCGAGAGCGTGGTGGTCAAGCCGGTCGGCTGACCCCTACTCACCACATCCCGCAAGACGAGGACCTGATGTCCCACATGCATAAGACATCGTTTCTTTTGGTGCTTCGGAGTCGTTTGGCTGGTCGTGGAGAGTCTTGTTGAGCGACTGGTCCCGGACGAGCTGTGGGAATTGTTCCGACGGGTGGTGCCGCTGACGGTCGTGCACCGGCCGCAGGGCGGGGGCCGACGGCGAGCCGGGGACCGGGAGGTGCTCGCTGCGATCGTGTTCGTGGCGACCTCGGGCTGCACCTGGCGACAGCTCCCACCGATCTTCGGGGCCTGCCGGCAGACGGTCTACCGGCGTCTCGCGCAGTGGAGCCGGGACCGGGTCTGGGCCCGACTGTACCGGGTCGTGCTGGACGAGCTCGGCGCCCAGGGGACGCTGGACTGGTCGCGGAGCGCCATCGACTCGGTGAGCATCCGCGCCCTCAAGGGGGCCTCTGACCGGACCGAATCCGACCGACCGCGGCAAGAACGGATCGAAGATCCACCTGATCTGCGACCGCAACGGCCTGCCGATCTCGCTCGCCATCTCCGGAGCCAACCTCCACGACAGCCAGGCCCTGGAGCCGTTGGTGCTCGGCATCCCGCCCATCCGTTCTCGGCGCGGACCTCGCCGACGCCGGCCCGCCAAGCTCCACGGGGACAAGGGCTACGATTACGACCACCTGCGGCGATGGCTGCGCGGACGCGGCATCACCCCGCGCATCGCCCGCCGCGGCGTCGAGTCCTCCCAGCGCCTGGGCCACCACCGCTGGGTTGTCGAGCGCACCATGTCCTGGCTATCCGGATGCCGGCGCCTGCACCGCCGCTACGAGCGCAAGGCCGAGCACTTCCTCGCCTTCGCCGGCATCGCGGCCACCCTCATCTGCTACCGCCGCCTCACCCATCCACCCAGGTGATCTCCGGACGGACCCTCGGCAGCGCCCACGGCTCCAGGGCACCACTGACCAGATCGGCCAGGAACTGGACGACCCCACCGGTGTAGTGCCACCAGCCGCCGCTGCGCGAGGCCACGGTGACGATCCAACCTTCGGGCCCGGCAGGGTCGGTGGTCCACAGGAAGAAGTCTCCCTGGTTGGAGCCGGCCCAGGGAAGCAGACCGCCCGGCGCCGGATAGGGATGCATCGCCACGGCCAGATCAGCGTCCTCGCACCACTCGGCGATGGTCTCCAGCGTCTCGTGGATTCCGTGCACCCATGCCACCTCTTCGCCGGGCATCGGTCGGCTGACGCACATGAAGTCGCTCAGCTCGAAGCGTGGGTAGTACTCGCAGAGCAGCTTGTAGTCGGCAGGCAGAGCCGTCCCCAACTCACCTTCCAACCGGGACCAGTCAAGGCTCTGAGGTGCCGGGCGACGGTGGGACGCCAGGCCGGGCACAGCCCGTTCAAGCTCCACCACCGCCTCATCCGGGCCGGCCAGAGGGCGACACGGTGCCTGAGTACCAACGAGATCATCCACCCGAGCAGACTGCCACAGCGGTACGACGCCGACACGGCCAGCCCACTGCCAAACACCAAAGGAAACGGCGTCTAAGGACCCAGGTGTGATCAGAGCTGGGCTCCAGTGTCGCCATGGCAAATCTGCACACATCATCATCACTCTACCTTTACCTGGGAGTTCCCTGAGCTTCATATTCCGCTTGAATAACGACCGCGACCCCCAAGGTGACCGCCTAGGCAGCCTTGTCATGGCTAACTGCAATATGTCGCATTTATTCCCTGTGTACGATCCGTTTTCTCTCGCCGAAGTGGCGAGTCGAAGACAGGGAGTTCGCGTGCAAAACCGCAGATCAGGGCGTGTTGGGCGGATGATGCCGCCGGGCATGCGGGGGGTGAGCGCCGTGTTGGCGCTCGCCGTGTCGATGTCCCTGCTGGCAGGGACGGAGGATGCGCTGGCTGCGCCGAAGCCGGACAAGTCCGGTGGGGCGCAGAGCCCCACGTGGGCCACGGAGGCTGCTGACATACCGTCGGCGCGAGTCGCGGCGCGGTTGTCCGGGCAGCGGGTGGAGGCGTTGTCCGAGCGGTCCGAGACGTCGACGACGTGGGTGAACAAGGACGGTTCGCTGACCAGTGAGCTGTTCGCGGGCCCGGTGCGCTTCCAGCGCGAGGGCAAGTGGGCGGACGTCGACTTGACGCTGCAGCGGCAGATGGACGGTTCGGTGGCGCCGAAGGCGCACCCGGGCGGTCTCAAGCTGGCGGCGCCGGGCGGTATCCGCGCGAAGTCGTTCGCGGACTCGCAGGCCGGCAAGGGCGAGGACCGCACGCTGGTGTCGCTCGGCGAGGGCGACCAGCAGGTCGAGCTGCAGTGGAAGGGTGGCCTGCCCGAGCCCGTATTGGACGGGGCGAAGGCGACCTACCCGGACGCGATCAGCGACGGCGCCGCCGACCTGGTGGTCGAGGCCACCCGGACCGGCTACGAGCAGTACACGGTCCTCAAGCAGCGCCCGGCGGCGGCCGGTTACTCGTACACGATGCCGTTGAAGGCCAAGGGCCTGAAGGCCGAGGCGCAGGCGGACGGCAGTGTGCTGTTCACCGACCGGAAGACCGGCGAGAAGAAGGCCGTGCTGCCCGCGCCGGTGATGTGGGACGCCGCCACTGCGGCGGAGGGCTCGCACGAGCACCCGAACCGGGCGAAGGTCGACCTGAAGGTCGTCCAGCGGGGTGAGAACCTCGATTTGGTGTTCACCCCGGACGCGGCGTTCCTCGCCGATGCGAAGACCCGGTACCCGGTGACCGTCGACCCGTCGACGATCGCACTGGGCGATGTGTTCGACACCCGGGTGCAGAAGGGCGAGAGCGTCGACTGGTCGGCGGACACCGAGCTGTACTGGGGCAACCCGGGCACCAAGAACGCCGACGGCACCTCGCGTGAGGCCCGGGCCTACATCAACTGGAACACCGCGCCGATCGCGGACGCGCTGGTGATGAACGCGACCGTGTCGCTGTGGAACTTCCACTCCGGCAACAGTGACTGCGCGGGCTACGCCTGGGACGTGTACGACGCCGGGCTGGCGTCGACCGCCTCCCGGTGGACTTCGCAGCCGGCCTGGACCTCCAAGCTGGCGTCCTCGACGGAGACCGCGGGCCGCACCGGCTGCCAGAACGACGGCTGGATCAACGCCGACGTCACCAACCTGGTGCAGACCTGGACCTCGGCGAAGAAGGCCACCTCCGGCATGGGCCTGCGCGCCCCGGACGAGACGAACACCAAGTACTGGAAGGAGGTCAACTCCTCCGAGGCCGGCTCCAACGTGCCGAAGCTGACGGTCACCTACAACTACCGCCCCCGCACCGGCACCGACCAGCAAGCCGGCTCCCCGTTCTACAAGGACGGGAACGGCACCTGGTGGGTCAACTCGACCACCCCGACGCTGCGCGACACCTTCGCCGACCCGAACAACGACAAGGTCAACGGCACCTTCCAGGTCTTCGACAACGACACCGGCACGCAGGTGGGCAACCCGCTGGTCTCCCCGTTCGTCGCGGCCGGCTCGCCCGCCTCGGTCACCGTCCCGACCGGGCTGCTGACCAACGGCAAGACGTACAAGTTCCGCACCTCACCGTTCGACGGCACGCACTACAACGTGTCCTGGTCGCCGTGGGCGTACTTCACCGTCGACACCTCCGCGCCGTCCGCGCCCGGCGCCGTCACCTCCACCGACTACCCGTCGGGGAAGTGGGTCAAGGGCGCCGGCCAGTCCGGAGTGTTCACGGTGACCCCGCCGTCCGGTGACCAGAGCGCCCTGGAGTGGACGCTCGACGGCACCAACTGGACGAAGGTCCCCACCAGCGGCTCGACCGCACCGGTGGCCCTGACCGTCACCCCGGACAAGGCCGGCACCCAGACCCTCCAGGTCCGGGCCGCCGACAAGGCCGAGAACAAGTCCGAGGCGGTGTCGTACACCTTCCAGGTCGGCGCCGGCGGCGTCATCTCGCCCAACGACGGCACCCGCACCGCCGCCCGCCTCCCGCTGATCGCCGAAGCCGACGCCGCCAAGTACAACGCCGTCTCCTTCTCCTGGCGCCGCTCCGACGCCGACCCCTGGACGACGATCCCGGCCGCCGACGTCACCAACGGCGGCACCCCGGTGACCTGGCCCGTCGCGCTGAACGCCGGCAAGAGCCCTTCGCTGACCTGGAACGCCACCTCCACCGTCAACCCCGACGGCACCGTCCAGCTGCGCGCGGACTTCACCGGGCCCAACGGCGCCGCGGTCTCCTCCGAGCCGATCAAGGCTGTCGTCGACCGCAAGGCGTCCGGCGCCGCGACGCAGCAGGTCGGCCCCGGCTCGCTCAACCTGCTCACCGGTGACTTCAGCGTCTCCGCTACCGACGCCTCGTTCTTCGGCCTGACAGTGGGCCGCACGCACTCCTCGCGCGACCCGAATGCCCCGGCGAACAAGGACGGCCAGGCGCCGATCTTCGGCCCCAACTGGACCTCCGGTGTGGCCTCCGAGATCTCCCAGTCCGGCTACACCGAGATCCGCAAGACCTCCAACACCTCGCTGGACGTGGTCCTCGCCGAGGGCGACACCATCTCGTTCACCGCCAACGCGGCCGGAAACGGATGGGTGCCCGAGCCCGGCAGCGAGGACCTGACTCTGCGCGGCTCCTTCGCCTCCGGCGACTTCACGCTCTCCGACACCGAGGGCACCGTCACCACCTTCTCCAAGGTCGACCCCGCCGCCGCTACCTGGACGGTCACCTCCAGCCTGCTGGACGGCCTGGCCAACTCCACCACCACCGTCATCTCCGAGAAGACCGTGGTCGGCGGCAAGACCCTGGCCCGGCCGAAGTACCTGATCGCGCCGACCTCCGCCGCCACCGCGGCCGCCTGCACCGCCGACCCGTCCACCAAGGGCTGCCGCGTCCTGCAGTTCGTCTACGCTGGCTCCACCACGGCCACCGGCATCGACTACGCGGAGACCGGCGACTTCACCGGCCAGGTATCCACCATCAAGCTGTGGGCCACCGCCCCGGGCGCCGCTTCCTCGACCGCCACCGACGTCGCCGCCTACCGCTACGACAACCTCGGCCGCCTCCGGCAGGAGTGGGACCCGCGCAAGGGCCAGTCCACCTGGACCCAGTACTCCTACTACACCCGCGCTACCGCGGACGGTGCCCTGTACGCGGTGTGGCCGGCCGGTTCGAACGGCGGCTACCACATGGAGTACGGCAACGTCGCGGCCAACCCGGCCGCCGGCGACGGCATGCTCACCAAGGTGTGGACCAACACCCTCGCCCCGGGCACCAACACCACCAACGGCACCGCCACCACCACCGTCGTCTACGGCGTCCCGACCAGCGGCAGCAAGGCCCCCGAGGACCTGTCGGTCACCGCCGGCGCCCGATGGGGCCAGAGCGACCTGCCCACCGACGCCACCGCCGTCTTCCCCGCCGACCAGATCCCCGCCACCAACAGCGGCGCCGACCTGAACGCGGGCGACTACACCCGGGCCACCGTCAACTACCTCAACGCCTCCGGCCGCCAGGTCAACACCGCCTCCCCCGGCCACCGCATCACCACCACCGAGTACGACAAGTGGGGCAACGGCGTCCGCACACTGACCGCCGCCAACCGCGAACTCGCCCTCGGCACCACCGACGCCGCCAAAGCACAGCTCGCCGACCTCGGCATCAACTCCCTGCCCAGCGGCGAGCGCGCCCAACTGCTGTCTACCACCAGCGTCTATAGCGCCGACGGTCAGCGAGAGACGGAGAACTCCGGCCCGCTGCACCGCGTCACCCTGGCCGCCGACGTCGTCTCCGGCGGGGCGACGGTCGCCAAGGCCGGCACCCAGACCGTCGCCCGCACCCGCACCGTGAAGACCTACGACGAGGGCCGCCCCACCGACGGCAGCGCCAAGGTCAAGGACCAGGTCACCACCACCGTCACCGGCGGTGCCCCGCGCGCCTGGCCCGAGGTCTTCGCCGAGACCCGCACCAACAAGTCGGTCTTCGACTGGGCCCTCGGCGTCGCCACCCAGCAGATCCAGGACGCCGGGGGGCTGAACCTCACCACCACCACCGGCTACGACGGCCAAGGCCGCGTCACCTCCAAGCAACTGCCCAAGTCGACCGGCACGGACGCGGGCACCACCCGCACCACCTACTGGTCCGCCACCGGCACCGGCGCCTGCGCCGGCCGCCCCGAATGGGCCGACTTGGAATGCCAGACCAGCCCGGCCGGCGACATCACCGGCGGCGGCGCCAACCCGGCCCAGCTGCCCGTCAAGACCGTCCAGTACGGCCTGTTCGGCCAGACCGCCCAGACCGACGAGACCGCGAACGGCGTCACCCGCACCACCACGATCACCTCCGACGCGGCCGGCCGCCCGGTGACCACCACCGTCAGCGGCGGCCTCGGCACCGCCGTCCCCACGGTGACCACCACCTACGACAGCGTCACCGGCGCGGTCACCAAGCAGACCTCCACCGGCGGCGGCACCATCACCAAGGCGTACGACGCGCTCGGCCGTCTGACCTCCTACACCGACGCCGACGGCGCCACCACCACCACCGAGTACGACGCCCTCGACCGGCCCACCAAGGTCACCGACAGCGCCCCGTCCACTACCACCTACACCTACGACACCGCCATCGACCCCCGCGGCCTGACCACCTCGGTCACCGACTCCGTCGCCGGCACCTTCACCGCCCGCTACGACGCCGACGGCACCGCCGTCACCCAAGGCATGCCCGGCGGCTACACGATGACCGACCGCCGCGACCCCTCCGGCACCACCGTGGGCCGCACCTACACCCGCGACAGTGACAGCACGGTAATTGTCTCCGACACCGTCACCGAGACCGTCCAGGGCCAGTGGGCCACCCACACCGGCACTCCCGGCGTGACCGCCGCCCAGAGCTATGCCTACGACAAGGTCGGCCGCCTCACCACAGTCCAGGACACCTCCGCCGACGCCGTCTGCACCACCCGCAGCTACGGCTTCGACAACAACACCAACCGCACCACCCTCGCCACCGCCGTCGCCGCCCGCGGCGCCGACTGCACCACCACCGGAGCCACCACCCAGAGCAACACCTACGACAGCGCCGACCGCCTGGTGAACCCCGGCCACACCTACGACGCCTTCGGCCGCACCACCGCGCTGCCCGGCTCCACCGTCGCTTACTACACCAGCGACCTCGTCCAGCAGCAGACCACCGGCGCCAACCGCCAGACCTGGACCCTCGACTCCAACCAGCGCCTGCGCACCTGGACCACCGAGACCAGCACCTCCGGCAGCTGGACCACCACCGGGACCAAGACCAACCACTACGGCTCCGACAGCGACAACCCGCGCTGGACCGGCGACACCACGGGCAACTACACCCGCAACGTCGCCAGCGTCGGCGGCGATCTCGGCGCAACGACCGCCAACGGCAGTGTTGTCGTCCTGCAGTTCGCCAACTTGCACGGCGACGTCACTCTGCAGCTCCCGCTCGCCGGAGGCGCTCCCACCGTCCTCGACTTCGACGAGTACGGCCAGTCCCGGGTCGGCCAGGCAGCCACCCGCTACGGCTGGCTCGGCGTCAAGCAGCGCGCCGCCGACACCCCAGCCGGCCTGGCTCTGATGGGCGTTCGCCTCTACAACCCCGCCACTGGCCGTTTCCTGTCCATCGACCCCGTGTACGGCGGCAACGCCAATGCCTACGACTACGTCCACGGCGATCCCTTGAACAGGTTCGACCTCGATGGCCGCCTCAGCTGCAGCTGGTGCAAGAAGGCCGCCAAGGCGACCTGGGGCGGCCTCAAGACCGGTGCGAAGGTGGCGTGGAACAACCGCAGCCAGATCGCCTCGGCAGTCGGCGTCGGAGTCTGTATCTATGCAACGGTAGGCGTGTGCGCGGCGGCTTCTGTCGCCGTCTACGCCATCGGCGTCCAGCACAACGGCTTCACCAAACGAGGACTGGCGGTCAACGCCCTCACCATCGGTTGGGGGGCAAAGGTCGGTCTGCTGACGCGCGGCGTCACCTTCGCCACCCGGTGGGGCGGTTACGCCTTCAACGCGCTGTACGCCGTCCCGTCGATCGCCTGCACGATCCGCTGGGGGCGCTGCCCGTGATCCAGTGATACGGTCTGCCGGCCCAGGCGACGGCCTGGGTCGGCGGCCCCCTTCTACCAACACCGCCCAAAGGATCAGCACCATGGACGCCAAGAAGTACAAGAACCCGACCTACCGCTACCTCTGGCCGTTGTTCGCCGGATTCGGCCTCGTCTTGGCCCTGTCCGCCACCAGCTCCGACAACGCCGCCCAAACCATCGCGCAGGCCGCAGCCGGACTGTTTCTCGTCGCCTTCAGCGTCCTGATGATCCGTACCGGACTCACAGCCACCCGCACCGAACTGACCGTCCGCAACGCGTTCTCCACCAAGGTGATCGCCTGGGAGCAGATCGACAACTTCGATCTCGACCTTTTCCTGGTCATCAGGCTGACGAACGGAAAGGCCGTCCGCTGTAGCGCGGTTCAGCCGGCCAACGCCTCCCACATCTCCGGGCGAGGCTATGCGTATCGGGTCGTCGCCGAACTGAACTCCGAACTCGCCGATCGTCGAGCTCACCTCAACGACTGAGCTTGACTCTGTCGGGGATCTTGGTGTTCGGCCGCAGCCAAACACCAAGATCCCCGACAGTGAGGATGGGGCAGCACCGCTCTAGGGTCTGACCCGATCCCCGATTGACGCTTCGGCTATCCTCGTTCTGAATCGTCGGCCTTCCGGGTGGTGTCAACGCCTGCACCGGCCAGTGACCGTGACCTCATAGAAGCTTGACCCGAGCGGTCCCATCGCAGTCGTGTCCGTCCGCCGACCGGTGCGCGCGAGCCAACTTGCCGCGCACGGAAGGAACCCGGCGACCAATGTCACAGCATCTCGAGGTGATCGGCGGGATCGACACCCACACCGACGTTCACCAGGCCGCGGTCATCGACACCATTGGCCGGCACCTGGCCACCGAGGCTTTCCCTACAACGCCTACGGGCTACCGGGATCTGCTGGACTGGCTACGACGGCCAGGTGCTGGTTGTCGGCATGGAGGGCACCGGCTCCTCCGGTGCCGAACTCGGCCGATACCTCCGCACCAACCAGATCACCGTGGCCGAGGTGGACCGACCCGACCGTCGGGCCCCCGGGCGGCAGGGAAGTCGGACTCCATCGACCCCTACACCGCCGCCACCGCGGTACTCGCGAGCCCCACCGCCCGACCCGGCCCCCGCCCGGCGCGGCTTTGTCCACCGCCGGTCCGAGCCGACTGCCTCCCCCGGGCACCTACCGCGCTGGCCGAAGCACCTGAGCAGCGGGGCGCGGCCTGGCTCCGGCTCCGGCGACCCCGAGTGCGCGACAGCTCTTGTATCTTCGACCCGCCCGGCCGGGCCGGACCACGGTGACGTCCAGGCCGCCGGTCACCCGGGGCCGCTGCTGGCCGCTGCGTCGGGTGGGGTGTGATCAGTCAGTCCATCTCGTATCATTTCGCATCGGCCGGAGACATCGGGGCCACGTTCATCAACGGATCCCACTGGGGTCGCTTCGGAGGGCTTTGGTGACAGCCGCCACGGTCGCGGCCGTCATAGGGGCCGCCGCCCTGCCGCTCATCGGCTACGCCCGCCCGTCCGGCGCGAGATCCGGCTCGGGCTCGCGGCGCTCTGCCTCCTCGCGGTCGTGCTCGGACTGATCGGCGCACCCGGCAGCGTCGGCGCGGCGGCCTTCGCCCTGGTCTTCGCCTCCGGGCTGGTCACCTCGTTCTGGCGCATCGAAGCCATCGTCGACGGCAATCGCCGCGCCGTACTGGGACTCGCGCCGCTCATGAAGGGCGATCCGGCGATCCGGGGGCTCTACGACATCGTCTGGCTGCTCCGGTACCGCAGGAGGATGCGGGGAAACCCGATTCCTGAGTGAGCGGCCCTGCTCCGGGCGCACCTGCCGCCCGCGGTCGACCGCCCATGAGCCGAACACCCCGTATGAACGGCCGCCCGCCGCGCCATGTCTGCCACGTCATGCGTAAGTTGATTGACCAGCGCACCTGGCTGACAGTTTTTCCGCTTCCCGCCTACTCGCCCGACCTCAACCCCGTCGAGTGGGTCTGGGCACACGTCAAGCACAGCCTCGCCAACCTCACCGTCATGGCACTCGACCGGCTCGGAGCACCCGTCCGCAACCGGCTCAAACGTCTGCAGTACCGCCCCGACACCCTCGACGGCTTCACAGCCGGCACCGGCCTGACCCTCGACACCCCAATCTCACCCTGACAAGCCGAAGTCAGTAACGCCAGGAAAATGATCTGCCACACCATGGCGGTGCGCCCCGGCCTTACACGTCTCCGCGCACGAGTCCTGCCCGGCATGGTCCAGACCCCCGAGTACACCGAGGCGGTGCTGCGCTCGATCCAGCGTGCCCGCGTCGACGTCGACGACGTCACCGACGCCGTGGAAGTCCGCCTGGAGCGGCAGCGGATGCTGTTCTCCGGCCGGCATCGCTTCGGGCTGCTCATCGAGGAGTGGGTGCTGTGTGCCACGGTGTGCGACTCGGAGACGATGGTCGCCCAGCTCGGGCACCTGCTGGCCGTCGTCTCCAGCCCGTTCGTCAGCGTCGGCGTCATCCCGACCGGGCCCGACCGCCCGCACCTGCCGGTCGAGGACTTCTACCTGTTCGACGAGGCCGAGGTGGCCGTCGAGCTGACCTCCGGCTACCTGCGGATCACCCAGCCCGGCGAGATCGCCCACTACGTCCGCACCTTCACCGACCTGGCCGCCATGGCCGTCCACGGGGCCGAGGCCCGTCAGCTGATCACCTCGGCGATAGCCGCGCTCGGGTGACGTCGCGCAAGATGGCGCAACCTCGTTGAGGGCCCAGCAGCACACTCCCTACCCTCGATTCGTCTGGTTGTCGGGGTGCATGCCTGTGGGTGATTGGGGGCACGCGAGTCGCATGAATCTCAAGGTGATCACCAGCCCCAAGCGCAGGACGGCGAGTTCTCTGGAGCGTGTCGAGCGGGCCATCGCCGAGCATGCCCGTACCCGCCGTGAGCTGTGTCAAGGGACAGTAGGAGTTCCCCACTCGCGGACAGTTGATCTCCCCACTGGCGGACGTTGAAAGTCCCCGGTGGACAGCCGATCTCCCCACTTGTGGGTCAGCCGAGCGGGACGACGCCTCGTCCGGTGGTCGCCTCGGCGAGGCGGTAGCTGTCGCCCTGCGTGACGACGACATGAGCGTGATGCAGGAGCCGGTCGACGGTCGCAGTGGCGAGGGTCTTGGGCATGATCTCGTCGAATCCAGAAGGATGAAGGTTGCTGCTGACCGCCAGACTTCGCCGCTCGTAGGCGGCATCGACCAGGCGGTAGAAGCCCTCGGCAGCGTCCGGTGAAACGGGCAGGAGCCCGATGTCATCAACGATGATCAGATCGGTTCGGGTGATCCGGGCGATGGCCTTGGAGACGGAGTCGTCGACGCGGTGACGGCGGATCAGAGCCCCGAGGTCCTCGATGGTGAACCAGGCAACTGTCATCCCGGCGTCGACCGCCGACTGGCCGAGCGCCTCGCTGAAGTGCGACTTCCCGGTCCCGGAGGGTCCGACGACACAGAGGTTCTCGCGCCGGCCCACCCATTCCAGCGTTCGCAGCGAGGACTGCGTCGGGATCGGAATCGAGGACGCCTCCTCGTTCCAGATGTGGAAGGTCTTGCCGGTCGGGAAGGCCGCGCGGGTTCGACGGGTGCGGAGGTTGGCCGCGTCGCGGCCGGCCGCCTCCTCCGCGAGCAGGGCCCGCACGATCTCGGCGGGATCCCAGCGCTGGGCCTTCGCGGTCGGGATGATCTCGGCCATCGCCCGGCGGATGTGCGGCAGCTTCAGCCGTCGGGTCAGGGCGATCGCCTCGTCGAACGCGGCGCCGGACGTCGCGGCGACCGCGGAGGCCGGTGCTTGCATCCGTGGCCGCGTCGCGGCCGGTTGGGCGGGACTGTCGTTCATGAAACGGTGCTCTTTCCAGGTCGGGGCCGACGTCGAGTGCCCGTCGGCCGAGGTGGTGGTGCTGTCGTGGGGATCGGATAGGTTGCCCGGATGACTGACACGGACCCGCTGGTGCCCGTTCTTGCCGGACTCGTCGTCGACGTCGTCTGGTTCCTCGACAGCTGCGAAGACGACGAGGTCGACCCCGACTCCGCGGTGAAGATGATGGAGAGCGCGAGCTGGGTGCTGACGCGGCTGCCGCAGGACCAGCGCGACCGGTTCCTGGCCGTGCTCGCCGACCTGGCCGAGGCCGAGCAGGACCCGGGCCGGCGGGAGTTCCTGGAGAGCTTCCCCTTCGCCAGCGGCCTGGTCGAAGAGGAGCCCGAGGGCTCAGGTCGAGCCGAAGCCTGACCAGGCGGAGGTGCCCGGCTGCAGGCTGTGGTCCTCGCTTCGGCGGATCGGCTCGATGCGGTCGTGCTCGCCCTGGTGGCCCAGGATCGACAGCAGGTCACCGTCGGCGAAACGGCCGACCGTCGCTGCGGTCCCGAGTGCGCGGTCGACATCGGCGCTCCCGTAGAGCTTGGAGAGCGCAACCGCGTCGGCCATCTTCGCCCTGATCCGTCGGACGCCGGTCGCCGCGGCCTCGATCAGCCAGGCCGCCGCCCCGGACCCGACGGCCAGGAACTGGGCCTCGGCCGGGTTCGTCGGCTTCGGCGTGCGCTCGCCGCGCGGGGCGTCGGGGTAGTGCTCGTCCGCGATCCGCGGACTGCCCGGCGCGGAGCGAAGGTGGCGGGCGACCTCGACCGCGCTGCCCGCGGCCATCGCGGTGACGATCAGCTCGTCGCCGTGGAAGCGGACCCAGACCCGCTCGTCGACGAGCTCGTGCGGGACCGAGTAGCGGACCGACTCGACCGAGATCGTGGAGTCCTTGCCGACCCTGCGGGTCTCGCCGAACGCGGCGGTGAACGGCTGCTCGGGAACGGGGTGCAGCCGCAGCCGTTCCTCGGCCAGCAGCTCGGCCGGGATCCGGCGGGTCTCGCGGTGGATCCGGCCGTTGACCTCGGCCATGAAGTCCTCGCAGGCCTGCTGCAGTTCGGCGAAGTCGCCGTAGTTGGGTCGGAGGTTGACCGCGGTGGGGACCAGGTCCCTCTTCGCGATCCTCACCGTCGCCTCCGTGCCGCCCTTCGAGGCAGGGTCGGCCGGCATGCACGAGCGGACGACCGTGCCGTAGTAGCGGGCGATCGGCACCAGCTCAGGGTTGCGGACCGCGATCCGGGCCACGTGCTCGACCGTGACGGTCTTCTCGTTGTCGGTCAGGCAGTAGGTCGGCACCCCGCCCAGCGTGCGGAACGTCGCGTCCAGGCAGGCCGCGACCGTGGGCAGGGTCTTGTCGAGCACCGGGATGACCACCCGGAACCTGGACCAGGCCAGCCACGCGCACCACAGGCTGGTGCGTCTGTCGTCGATGCGCGGGCCTTCGCCCCAGTCCCACTGCAGCCACATCGCCGGCTCGGGTATCCACGGCCGGAAGACCCTGCGGTTCCCGGCCCGGTAGGACTCCTTCGCCGCCGCGACGGCCCGGCGGGTGGTGCGGTCCGTGCCCGTGAAGCCCATCACGGCGATCTTCTTGTGAACAGCGTCGGCGCCGACCCGGCCGCGGGACCGTTCCACCAGTTCCTCGACCTTCGGCAGGAAGTCGTCGATCAGCTTCGACCGCACCGCCCGCTCGGTCGGGTCGACCCCCTGCCCGCGCAGCTGCACGTAACGGCGCACGGTGTGGTGGTCGCAGCCGGCCAGCTCGGCCGCCTTCCGGTAACTCCCGGTGAGGTCGTAGGCCTCAAGAATCTCCATGATCTCCTCATCGCTCTTCACCCCGCCCACTGTGCGTTACGGGCTGGGTGGGTCTGCAGGGAGATCAGCTGTCCGCCACTGGGGAGATCTCGTGTCCACCAACGGGGAGGCCAACTGACCGCCAGCGGGGAGTCTTCCGTGTCCTCTGACACGGATCCAGGCCGCGGCGCGCACGCCCGTCCCGGCGGCCTCGGCGATCGCCTCCCGCTCCGGGCCGCTCAGGCTGTCGTAGTCGGGGCCGCCGTCGTCCGGCTTGCCGCCGGACAGGGCTAGGTCGAGGGGTGGCCGGGCTCGCCAAGGTGCTGCCGAGCCCGGCCACCGGGTAGATCAGTCTCCTATCACCAGGTGCTGGTAGGTGGGTACATGGTGTTCGCCGAGGTTCAGGAGATTGCCTAGCGCAACGAACCTGCGGTACGTCGAGTCGTCGATCCTGACCCAGTACTGGTTTAGGCAGCGCAGCAGGAGGCGGAATCCCAGGTTCGGGCCCGCCGCGTGAATCGTTAGCTGGATTGCTCGGGCCACCCTGTCGATCGGGTAGTACAGGCTCTGCGTGGTTGCGAGATCGAGCGCGCCAGCGAGTGCTTCATGCTCTGCCAGCACCCTGTTTACCAGTTCTGGCTGCTCCTTTGGAGGGCTGGGAAACACTCCTCCTCGCTCGATCTTGGCTTCACATAGCCTTGCGACCTCCGCCAGCCAGGAGCGGACATCGGACATGCCCACGAGCCCTGAGGCGGCTCGCCATGCAGCCGATGCTGCCCACTCCGGGAGGTCTGGGTGGCTGAGTTTGACGATGTCGTCCTTCAGGCACTTGGCATCGTTGTCTGCCCATTTTCGGGCAACGTCGATTGGCATTCCTTCGAAGTCCATGTGGAACTGGGTGGAAAGCCCTGTGAGGCCGTAATCAAACTGATAATGGGGATTCACTGGCGGCACGGATCTCCTCAGATGGGGTAAGCGGTAAGTACGTAGAATCCTCCGGGCTTGTAGCCCGGTGCGGCCTTCAGTACGACCGTGAACTTATTGGTCGAAGGGCCAATCAAACCATTGACCCCATATACGTTTCCGATCGGGTTTTGCGCCCCGAATGACCCTTCGATCGGAAAATCTCTTCCCGCAAATGGGCCCCTTCCTCTGAGCCAGTCCCTGATCGCGTTCGGGCTCTTCGCCATTTTGTCGGCGATGGCGTAGTCGATCACCTGTTGGGCGGTCTGTCGGTCGATGAAGACGCCGGTGTACGGAGGGCGACCCTTCGCTTGGTTTTTCAGTGCCTCCTGTTGCGCGTCTTGGGGCGTGATGTCAGTGTGCTTCGAAAGTGTATGGGCGTCGGCGAAATTCTGTTCTGCGCGGATCAGGTCGTTGCAGTTGTGGACCAGCGTTCCATTGCCCTTGCCGGGGCGGATGAAGAACGTGTGGTCTCCGGTGACTGTCAGGTCGTAGACGTGCTGAGATTTCGTGCTTTTTCCGTGTGTGACAGCAGTGATTCGATCCCCGGCTCCGGCCGGACTGCGAAGAAGGTCGCCCTCCTTCAGTTGAGTGGCAGGAACCCAGCCGGATCCCTCCACGTAGAACCGGTGTCCTGCAGTCGTGGATATGCTACCGCTTTGGTCTGTTTTGATCTCCGTCAGATGCTCCACGTCATGGGAAAACGTGGCGGTGACGGCCTGCGGGCGGTTCGTCCCGGAGGCGGGGTCGGATGCCAGGACCATGTCGCCCGTGCGGATTTCGGCGATGTCACGGTAGGTGTTATCTGCCAGCAGTACCTGTGTACCAGCCGGGAAGCTGTTGACCAGGCAGTTATCGAGCGATGTGGTGGCCCTGCGAGCTTGGTCGACCTCGGTCTCGATCTCCGCCTGCTTGACCAGGTCCGGGTCGACGTCGCGGATGGATTTGAGGGTGTTCATCGCCTGTTCGGTGCTTTTGCCGTTGGCGATGGCGTCGCGGAGGTCGGCCATTGCTTTGCTGGCGGCTGCGGTTTTGGCAATGGTGTCGAGCCCGTACTTGCTGAGGGCGGCTCCCACAGCTGCATTGGCGCTTTCGATGCCGATGCCGGTTTCGAGAGCTACCCGGTATTCCAGGATGGCCTTTCCTGCTGCGGCGATTTCGCCGACAGGCAGGACCATGGCGACGGAGGATGCGCAGTCGGCGTTAACGCTCCAGAAGTCCGTAGTGAAGCATTTGACGATGCCGTCTTTCCAGCCCTCTGCCATTCCCTTTATGACACCCTGGGTGGTGTGGTTCTTTTTCCAGTCGGACCACTTCACCTGGTAGGTGGTCTCGATGTCGGCGCCTTCCTTGTCGCCGGTTTTGATCTTCTCGGTGGCGAGGAGGAGGGGGATCCAGTCGCTGTACTTGCCGCGGCATTCGGCGATGGTGAGGTTGGGTTCGGGGCAGGTGCGCAGCCAGTATTCGACGGTGCCGGTGACGTGGACGGTGGCTTTAACGTCGCAGACCAGTTCTCCGGCGTCGTTGTTGTACCAGGGATAGAGCTGCGGGTCCTGTCCGGGTTTGCGGGGTTCCGGCCCGTAGTTTCCTTGTTGGGCTGCGGTGCAGCGGATGGAGTTGTCCTTGGCCTTCGTGGACTGGAAGTCGCTTTGGGTGACCGTGTCGATGAAGGAGACGTGGCCGAGGTCGTCGACCATGGCGGTCTTGGACTCTGCCTCGCTTGCCGAGCTTGTGTCTCCCAGCTTCTGGTAGTAGGCGTCGATGGCGTCGCGTGCGGCTTGGCGGGCTTCGTCGGCGCTGGCCTGCGCTGCGAGCTTGGAGGCGAGTGCCTGGGCGGCGGCGTCCTTGGCCTGGGCGGCGAAAACGTGCGCCTGGCTGGCGGAGATCGCGGCCGCGGTGGCGGAGGCGGAGGCCCTGTTCGCGGCGGCGTCGGCGTCGGCTGCGGAGACGCGGGCCTGGGCCGCGTACGCGGCGGCTTGGTTGGCGCTGATCTTGCCCTGGCGGGCGGATTCGGCTGCTTGGGCGGCCCAGTTGGCTGCCTCGGTGGCGGAGGCCTGGGCTTGGTTGGCGTAGCCGGCTGCTTCGTTGGCGGCGCCGCGGGCGGTGGCGTAGGACTGGGCGGCCTGCGCGGCCGACTGCCGGGCGAGCGCGACGTTGCCGTCGATGGCTTGGAGGTAAGAGGTGATGGTGGTGACGTGGGCGGCGGTGGCGGCGTCGCGCTGCCGGGCCTTGGGCAGGCCGATGGCGAGGAAGGCGGGGAGGTTGGAGTTGGGGCCGGACAGGGCGACGTTGGCGGCGGCACGGACTTCGGGGCCGCCGGTGGACATGGCCTGGGTGACCAGGAGCCGGTTGTCGGTGTCCCTGGCGGTGTACTGGGCGGTGGTCAGGAAGGCCTGGACGTCGGCGGGGGTTCCGTCGAGGGCTTTGTTTGCCGCCTCGCGGACGATCGGGCCGCCCTGCGACATGATCTGGGTGACCTTGATGCGGTCGTCGGTTTCCTTGCCCGGGTAGGCGCCGGTGGCCAGGAAGCCGCGCACCTGCTGGATCGTGCCGACCGAGGCGGTCTCGGCCGCCAGATGCTGCTCCATCTTGGTGGCGGCGGCGGCCTGGGTGAGAACGCTGGTGCGGTCGTCGTGTTCTCGGGCGAGGGCGAGGTCGGTGCTGAGGAAGGCGAGGACGTCGGCGTCGTGGCCCTCGAGTGCGCTCTGCGCGGCTGCCTGGACCCAGGGGCCGCCGGCGGTGAGCAGGCGGGTGGCGGCCAGGCGCCCCTTGGCCATGGCGACTGCCTGGGTGACGCCCGGCGCGGTGGCGTCGGTGAGCAGTTGCTGGGTGTCGGCGGCGAGTTCGTTGGCCTTGCCTGCCTCCCAGGCGGCCTGCTTGGCCTTGGCGGCCTCGTCGCGGTAGGCCTGTTCGGCGGCGGCGACCTGGGCGGCCTGCTCGGAGGCCAGGCGCTCGGCGTCCGAGGCGCGGGCGATGTCGCTGACCTTGTGGGCCTGGGCCGCGGCGTTCGCAGCGCTGTCTGCGGCTGCCTGCGCCGCGGTGGCGGCTGCCTGTGTGGTGGCGGCTGCGGTGGCGGCGTCGCCGGCGTGGGCGGCGGCCTGCTCGGCTGCGGTGGCGGCAGCTGCGGCGTGGGTGGCCGAGGAGTTCGCCGCGCGCTGGGCATCGGCGGCGGCGGCCTTGGCGTCGGCTGCGATCTTCTGGACCGCGGTGGCGGCGCGATGGGCTTCGGTGGCGGCGGCCTTGGCGCGGTCGGCGGCGGCCCCAGCCCGGCTCTTGGCCTCGTCGGACACACCGGCCTGGCTGGCGGCGTCCTTGGCGGCCTGCGCGGCGGCGTCGGAGTTGGCGGCCGCGGCCATGGCGGCCGCAGATGCCTTGTCGGCCTGCTCGGAGGCGTGCAGGGCCCACTCGGCGCGCTCGCCGATGCTCTTCGCGTCGTTGGCGAGTTTTTTCGCGATGTCTGCGGCGTTCTTGGCTGCCGCGGCGTCGCCGGTGTTTCCGGCGGCCTTGGCTGCGGCGTCCTGGGCCTTGGCCGCCGCATTGCCCGCGAGGGTGGAGGCACGGGCCGCGTCCGCTGCGGCATCGGCGGCCTGTCCGGCGGCCGCATTCGCCTTGGCCGCGGCGTTGGAGGCGGCCTGGGCGGCCTTGGCGGCACGTTCGGTGGCGTCTGCGGCCTTGGCCGCGGCCGCGGAGGCCTTCTTCGCGTCTCCCTGGGCGGCCCTGGTCTCGGCAGCGGCCTTCTCGGCTGCCTGCCTGGCCAGGTCGCTGGCGGCCAGCGCCTGGTCGGCACCATCCTGGGCGGCCTTGGCCTGCTGGCCGGCCTGGTCAGCGGCATTGCTGGTCAGGTCGGCGAGTTGGGAGATGGTGAGGGTTTCGGCGTCGTGCGCGGCAGCGGTCTGGTAGCCGTAGCGCAGGAACTCCTGGACGTCCTCGGTAGTGCCGTCGAGGGCGAGGTTGGCTGCGGCGCGGACCTGGGGGCCGCCGGTGGACATCAGTCGGGTGGTCTTGACCCGATTGTCGTTGTCGCGGGCGGTGTACTGGCCGGTGGCCAGGAAGGTGTTGATGTCCGCGGACGTGCCGTCGAGGGCTTTGTTCGCGGCCTCGCGCACCAGCGGCCCGCCGAGCGACATGACCTGCACCGTCAGGATCCGCTGGTCGACCTCGAAGGGGCGCTTGTAGCCGCTGTCGAGGAACGCCTGCACATCCGCGGCACTCCCGGCGAGTGCCGCGGTCCCGGCGGCACGGACCTCGGGCCCCGAGGAAGCGATCAGCTCCTCGACGTGAGCACGCAGGTCCACCTCGGCCGCGGCCTGTCGGCCGGAGGTCACGAAGGTGTGCACGTCGCTGTCGGAGCCGGCCAGCACGATCTCGGCAGCGCGCTTGACGGCCGCTCCGCCGTCCTTCCACGCCTGTACCGCCGCCACTCGGTCGGCGACCGGGCCCACGGGCGGCGCCTGGTCGGCGAAGGCCGGTATGGCGAGCAGGCCGGCGAGCAGACCGCCGACCGCTATCCCGGCTGCACCATGCTGCCAGGGTGTCCGTCTTTTACTGGTGATTTTCATCGAAGGCCTGAAGTCCCCTCAGGTGGTTGTGGAGATCGGGGGTTGGCGCGTGCGGGTATGCGCCATCGGACGGTCTTCCTCGTCGGCCGTGGGGTGTGGCGGAAAAAGGGCACCCGGTGCGACGTCATCGGCGCACCAGGCAGTGGAGCCTGTGGACGGCTGAGGAGTCCGCTTGTCCGACCCGTCTGACAGGCGAGTCCGATGGCAGCTGGCTCGGACCCCTTGAGGCGTGGTGGACGCGGCACCTCTGCCGACCGCTATCCCCGCGGCACCACGCCGCCAAGGTGGCCATCTGTTCCGTTTCATCGGCGAGTTCGGTGTCTTGTCGAGAGAGTGGGCTGCCGGACCCTGTCCGACGGCGGCAAAAAGGCGTGCGACGCGCTCGGAGAGCGCTGTCTGTCCTCCCCGAGCGCCCCGATGCTGCGGCGATCGGGCGCCACGCTCGGGGAGCTGTTGGGCGGTGCGGCGGCAGGCCGGCCGCGCTCCCGCGCCTTCCCAGGCCAGGAGGAGTGCCTGGCTGCCCGGAACGGAAGCAGCTCCGTTTCCGGGCAGCCTGGTGGTGCCGGTGGTCAGCTGCTGGTGGTGAAGGTGCGGCCGGGCATGGTCTGCCAGCCGCTCCAGGTGGTGGCGGTGGCGGTGGAGCGGGAGATGGTGCCGTCCAGGCCGGTCCCGAACAGGGTGATCTCACCGGTCACGGCGTTGTGGACGAGGGAGAGCAGGCCGGTGAACTGCCAGTCGGACAGCGCGCTCCAGGCGCTCCAGCCGCTGGCGGCGGTCCAGGAGATGCGGCTCATCACACCGCTCTGTCCCAGGGCCACCACCTCCCAGCCGTTGGTGGTCGGGTTGTGGATGGCGCTGATCCTGCCGGTGAACGACCCGCCGATGCCGGCCAGGGCGCTCCAGGCGGAGCCGTTTTGGCTGTAGGTGTGGAAGACGGTGCCGTCGGTGCCGACCGCGAAGACCTCGGCGACGTGGGTGACGGGGTTGTAGGCGACGCTGGGGGAGCCGGCGAACTTCCGGGAGTCCAGGACGCTCCAGCCGCTCCAGCCGCCCGCGGCGGTCCAGGAGTTGCGGCACAGCTCGCCGCCGCGCCCGATCGCGAACAGGTGCCAGCCGCCGGTGGCGGCGTCGAACGCCACGCTCGGGGTGCCGTTGAACGCCCAGTCCCCGATGCTGGCCAGGGTGCTCCACACGCCGCCGTTGCTGCTGTAGGCGTGGGAGACGACCCCGTCGGTGCCGACGGCGAACACCTCGGCGGTGCCGCTGCCCTGGTTGAAGGCGACGCTGGGGGAGCCGGCGAACTTCCGGGTGCCCAGCAGGTTCCAGCCGCTCCAGCCGCCCGCGGCGGTCCAGGAGTTGCGGCACAGCTCGCCGCCGCGCCCGATCGCGAACACGTCCAGGCCGCCGGTGGCGGGGTTGTAGAGGGAGGCGGGGGTGCCGTTGAAGGTCCAGTTGCCGAGGGAGGACCAGCCGCTCCAGGCGCCGCCGTCGGTGCTGTAGGCGTGGGAGACGATGCCGTCGGCGCCGGTCGCGAAGATCTCGGTGGTCCGGGTTGCGGGGTTGTAGACCGCGCTGTGGGCCGCGGAGGAGTTCGCGCTCAGGTCGGACCAGGCCTTGGTGATCCCGTTGGCCCAGGCGGCGACGTCGTCGGTGCGGGTCGCGCTGGCACCGGTGCGGGTCTCGGTGGTGGGGGTGCCCAGGCAGGTGCCCTGCCAGGCGCGGGTGACGGTGCCGGTGATCTCGCCTGCGGTGTTGAGGACCGGTGCTCCGGAGTCGCCGGCACACACCGCGGCCGCGCCGGCGGCGGGGGACAGGTCGAGGCCGGTGGTGCTTACGGTACCCACGGTCTGGTTGGTGGTGCGGGGGCCGTTGCCGGTGCCCCAGGTGCTGGCGGTGCGGCCGAAGCCGGCAACCTTCACACCCGTGCCGGAGGCGGGGATGGTGGTGGCGAGCTTGAGCGGGGTGGTGCCGGTGGTCGGTGCGGCGAGGCGCGCCAGGACCAGGTCGCGGTCGGTGCGCGGCACCAGCTCAACGAGGTCGAGGGTACGGCCGCCGACGTTGAAGGTGCTCTTGGCCGGCGGCGCGCCGGCTGCCAGGGCGCCGGTGGTGTCGGTGAAGCAGCTGGCCGAGGTCAGCACCCACGACGGGTCCACCAGGGTGCCGGTGCAGGAGCGCGATCCCGTGCGGCCCGGGGCGCCGATCGCGATGGAGCCGACGGCGGGGAACTCAGGGGCCGGGAGCGTAGCGGGGGCACCGTCAGCGGCAGTCAGTTCGAGGAGCACGGACTGCTGGGCCGTATGCATGTTGCCCTCGCCGACCTCCGTCCACTCATTCTTGATCAGGTCGACGCTGCTGGTGACGCCGTCGGCGGACAAGGTGGCCTTGACTGTGTGATTGTCGCTCTTGATCGAGTAGACACGGGGTATCTCGAGAGCAAGGTAGCCGCTGATGCCACTCACCTTGAAACAGACGCCCGTCATCACCGCGCTCGACACCCGCAGCAGAGAGGACTCGGAGGCACAGTCCGCCAGCTTGATATTGCCGTCGCCCGTCTTCAGCGTGATGTGCTGCTCCGTCAAGATCTTTGCTGCGTCCGGGTAGCCGAAGCCCTCCACAGCCAGCGGCACATCGGACTCCGCCGCCGACGCTGGCGCTGACACTGCGGCTCCTGGTATAGCCAACAGCGCCGCCAGCAGCAGCGCGGGTCTCTTGAAATTACGCAAAAGAATCCCCAAAATCGGAAAATATAGACACCATGGAGGCGTCGATACTGGATGACCGCAAACTATCCAACGATGTACGGCTCGTCAAAGGGTGGAAGTCTCAAAAATCTGAAATAAGCACCCAAGGTGATGGAAGTCGGCCATGACTGACTAAGCGTCACGATCCATGCAATTGGGTTGATTTTAGGACAAGTCGACTTGGACGCAAGGCGGCTATTGGTGACTAAATGTCACGATCCGGGCAGATCCCACTGCCTGATGCTGGGTCAGGTAAACGCCGAGGTCGGATCGCAGAAGGAGCTCTTGCTCCAAGACTTCAATTCCCGCTCGAGCATAGGCCGCCCCCAGAAAATTCACCCCAGCGTCACTACGCCTAAAAGAATCCAGTATGCTCACATTTTCCAGCCGACCCTATGCTACCGAACCCTGAAAAGTCGCCACCCAGATGGAAAGCCGGGAAAGACCGTACCCACCAGGTCGACGCCGCGTGCGGCTGCGCGCTTCGGATACTCGGCGACCGCGCGGGAGCGTTCGCCATCGGCTGGCCCGCCTGGGCGCCGGAGGACGTACCGCAGGCCCTTGCCACCGTCCCTTCGGCGGGCTGGCCCGCCACGGGCCTGCGCAGCGCCCCTCCCTCCCGCTCTGGTGGGTACGGACACCCGGGTGCTGCTGGGCCTTCCCCTGACCGGCCTGGAGCGCGCGGTGGAGGAGCTGCTGGCCCGTGCGCGCACCGCCGTGCGGCGGGCGCAGACCGCGTTGGAGCAGGAACTCGATGCCTCCTGGGAGGCATCAGGCCAGGCTGTCCGGACGGCCCGCCCAGATGGTGGAGCGGGTGCCGGCGAAGCAGCCCACTCGCTCGCCCAGGCCGCCGCGGCGGCCATCCCACCCCGACTCCTTGATATCTCCCGCGACGTATCGCTGGGACGGGGCGAAGCCTCCCGCGACGCACCGCCCGCGCCCGTGCTCCCCGCCCCCGCGGCGCCGGCCGCACCGATGGTCCTGGTGCCGCCCGCGCACCCCACCCCACCCCGCCCCTGCCCGCCCCCGACCTCTACGAGGAACTGGAAACCGTCGGCCCCGGCCGGCGCCTGTACGGCTGGGAAGACGCCGACACCCTGTACCTCGCCGCCAAGGACGGCCAGGGCGTCGGCTGGGTCGAGTACGGCGTCAACGGCTCCAAACGCTGGATCGCGGTGCTCAACCCCAACGACCAACCCTCCGTCTCCGACAGCGACGCCCCGCTGTGGCACACCAGCCCGCGTCTCGCCGCCCGCGCCATCGCCGCCCACCTCCGCCAGAACGCCCGCTGACCACCCGCCAGGTCCGACGGATACCCACCCCCGACACCACCCACAACATGCTCAACCAGCCCTCTGGTAACGGGACACGGCAGCTCTCAAACACGGCCTGATCCCGTTCTTCGCCCGCAGCACACCACTCGCTCCATCAGTGAGCACGTGAGCGGAGTGGGGCTTGCCCACCGGTTCGATGAGCAAGCCCCACTCCGCTGCTCCTCCCGGCTCCAGGCACGCATACGATCATCGGACCGCCCCGGTGTCCCCGGCACACCACAGCAGAGGCCCGCACCTTGTCCCGAGACACCGTCACCGTCTGCCTTCCGCCCACTCCGCCCCACACCGTCCCTGAAGCACTGACCGCCGCGATGGCCCCGTTCGACTACGACATCGACCCTCAGCCCGGCGGGCCGATCTGGCAGGGCAAGTGGGACGACTGGCGCATCATGGGAAACGTCGGCCTCGATCCGGGGTTTCGCGTCCGCCCCGGCCACGAGGACGATCCACGCCTGGTCTTCGGACCCGTCGACCAGTACGGCAGGCCTCGGGAAAGGTCGCCGCAGCACTGGGACGGCGGACCGCGGGAACTGCTCGACTTCGAGGCCGCGAAGGCATCGGCCGCGGCCCGCGCCGCAGCCGACTGGCAGGCGTGGCAGTGGTTCGCGGCACGCTTCCCGGCCGCCCGGCCTCATGCGGAGTTCCTGGCGCGCAGCCGGCAGGATCCCGAGGCGTACTCGGCCGAACAGGCCCGCGCGGACTACTTCACCCAGCCCCTCATCGACACGGCGAACACCTCACCGGAGGTCTGCGGGATCTTCCCCCGCTACCACGACCCGGTCGCGCACTTCGCGGGCACTCAGGAGCAGTTCGTCCGTCGGCGGACGTGCAGGATCATCCCCACCACCTGCCTGCTCACCCTGGACGGCCGATGGCTGGACGGCGATCTCCAGGATTGGGGCCGGGAACACCTATTGGCAGGCGACTACTACGAATTCGCCGACGACTATCTCGATCGCCTGCCAGACGACTGCCTCGTCGTCCGCCTGCGCTTCCACTACTGACAGCCACACCAACTGACCGAACCCGCCACCCTGCGAAAGCCGGGACTGGTCAGGATCACCCGTCAATCGGTCAAGGCCGCCTGTCACAGGTCAGGAACGGCCCCGCCGGCACGTCGCGCCCCGGCCCGGCCGCTCCCGCGTGCTGCGCTGCATCGCAGCCGCCACGCAGCGCCCCGCCGAGGGCCAGCCGCGCCTGGTCCTGGCCGCGCAGCGCACCGTCGCCTTCCTCGCCGACCTCGGCGAGCCGGACCTGCACGAGCCCTTCGGTGCCCTGACCGCCTGCGGCTGGTACGGGCGGCCCGGCTTGGTCGCCCTGCGCCGCGACGGCCCGGCGAATCGGCTGGGTCCAGGAAGGACTGCCCGACCTGCCCAACCTGCCCGATCTGCCCGGCTGGGCCTCCTTGGTCGGCGGCCGCCTCGTCCTCGATGTCACCGGCCAGCGGGCCCTCCTCGCCGCCTGGGCGCGCCCGGCAGCCGGCCTGCTGCTCCTGGCCCTGTGGCGGGGTCTGATCTGACCCGTCCGGCCCCGGCCGCACCGTGGTGCGGCCGGGGCGGGCTGTCTGCTGGTCGCGGCCCGGTCCGGGGTTCGATCTCGCTGTTCCCGGTCCTGCCGGGTGGCAGGGGTGTGGGCGGTAGCATCCGGTCGGTATTCGCCGCGGCCCTGGGAGAAGCATGATCGGACCGAAGGACGTGCGCCGCTGGATCGACTCGGCCGTCGGGCAGGCCGTGGTGACCGCCGGGATGGGGCTTTTCACGCTGTGGCTGAGTACGGGCTCGCAGCGGCTCCTCTGCGGGATCTTCTTCGTGTTGGGAGTCCTGAACCTGCTGTCGATGGTCCTCGGGCCGTGGTTGGTGCGGCGCGCGGCGGCGAAGGGCCGTCTGCGGGGCCGCCATTCCCGTACCTGAGCCACGACGGCGTGCCTCCTTGGACTCCTGCCGGCCGTGGCCTGAGCGGCGATACCGGCAGGTGCCGTACAGAGGGCTGATCAAACTCCGCTGAGACGGGTCGCTCCAGTCGCCGGACCGGCCCCGCCAGGCGGCCTGGGCAGGGCGCCCGGCCCGCTCCCCACGTAGGCACCACCGCACGCACCCCGCACCGGACGGACACTCGCACAGGTCAAACCCGGCGCGGGACGGCCCGGGCCTCACCGGGGTCAAAGGCCCACTACCGCCGCCGGCGCGGGAAGGGGGACTGGCACGCCGCCGCCCAGCGCAACCTGCTCAACCGTTTCCTGGGCCAGCTCTACCAGTGCCTCCAGGGCGTCGTTGAGGTCGGGGAGCGCTGACGCCGATTCGAGGGCGAGGCCGGCCGCTGACCGCGACCAGGCTGGTCAAGGACAAGTGAGGGCGCTGGCCGGCCGATGAGGGGGGCCTGCTCGCCGACTCCTGGGGTGACCAAGCCCCCATCATCCCCGGCACGGGTGCAAGTCATGTTGCCGGTGGTGGCGCCCGTCGGTGGTGGCGTCTTCGCCTTGGCGCGGGGCTGGGATGCCGCCGTCGACACTGCCCGGCGGGCGGGCCGTCGCCGGGCGGGTGCTTGTCGGTGGATCACGTCCCGGGCAGGGGCCGCAGGCCCGATGATGAAAGCGCGCACCATCTGCCCGCCCCTTCCCGTCCGCGCGCGTTCGACCGAGTAGGAGAAACAGGCCCGCCATGGAGCACCCCGTCCCCGAGCCGCACCGCGAAAGGCACGCTCCGCCACCCGGCCGTCCCCGCGCCACCACACCCGCCGCGCGTCCCGCCGGCCGCCCGCCGGCGGACCCCTACGCAGGCGCCCCGGACCTGGAGACGGAACTGCGCGCCCTCGCCACCCTGGCGATGTCCGCCGCCCCCGCACCGGGCCCCGGCGGCGACACGCGCACGGAGCAGCGCCTGGCCCACCGGGAGACACTGCTGCGCTTGGCCGCGGCTCTGGATCGCAAGTGGCGGCGCGAGGGCACGATCTCCTCCGCGGCCCTGGCCTCCACCGCGGCCGACCGACTGCTGGCCTGGGACCAGGCGATGCTCGCCCTCGACCCGCCCCTGGCCACCTACCTGGGGCCCGTGCCACCGGACAGCTCCCGCTGGCGCGCGCCGGGTGCGGCACGGGCCTGGATCCGCCAGGAGTACCCCACCTGGCTCGCCCGCACCCTCGACCCCCCGGCTCCGCCCGCCCCCTGACCCCCAGGGCCGGCGCGCCTCTCCCTCCGACCCGCACCCGACCCGCACCCGGAGCCGGACGGCGATCCCTCCGAACTCCCCCCATCCGCCCGCCGGCTTCTGGGGCGCGGGTTCCTCGCCGAGCCGCACTGACCCCATCCCGCGGCACCCGCGTCCCGGCCCCGTACGGCCCGCTGACAGCCCCACAGCCTCGCCCGGGCCGCGGGCACCCGGCCCAGTGCCTTCGACAGCCGGTGCACCAACCCGGCCCGGCGCAGGTACCCTTCCAGGCTCTCCTCCGGGTGGTTGTGCTCCCAGTACCGCAGCAGCGCCAGGCCGATGCGCACCGGCAGCAGCGGGACCGCGAGCCACGACGACCCGCCCCGCTGCGCCGGCCGCCCGGCCGCGCCGCCGAGTGTCGCTTCCACCTTCCGCGACAGGGTGCTCTTCCCGATCTCGCGGAAGACCAGCACGCCGCGCCGCGCGGCCTCCAGGTTCTGCCCGGCTGAGGATTCCGGGGGGCGTTGTTTGGGTGTGGGTTGGTCGTTGAGCTGGGGTGCTGTGGTTTGGGTGCGAGGGGTTTTCGGGGTGATGGGCGGTCAGGTCACATGGTGTGGGTTGGGGTTGTGGTTGGCGGGGTGATTCTGGTTTCGGGTGTCGTGGGTGTTGCCTCGATCTCATGGCTGTTTTGGTGTTTTTGCTGTTCAGGTGGCTTGTGGCAGCTGTGGTTGGGATGTTTCGGCCCGGCTGTGCGCAGGGTCTGGGGGTTGTCCGAGGATGGCTCGGGGTGCGGTTCTGCGGTGTTCTCTGTGAGGGCGGGGTGTTCTCGTCCGGTCGGGGATATCTGCTGGTGAAGGGTGCCGTATTGTTCAGCGGAGGACCGGGGCGGGTGGTCGGGCGTGTGGTGTTCGCTGTGAAAGTGGAGTGTTCTCGCCTGATCTGCGATACGGGTGGGCGTGCTCCAAGGTGGTAGCCGGCAGTGGCCGTTGGTGGTCAGTGCCGTTGTGGCGCGGTGCCGGCCGGGCTGCCGGTGACCGCGATGGTGGCACCCGGGGGTGTTTGCGTTCTACCGGGGGCGGGGCTGGCGTGGGGTGGGGAGTGGCGTCAGAAGTCGACCCGGGGCTGGAGCCCGGTCCAGATCTGGTTGGCGCCGTTGTTGAAGCCCCACACGACGACGGGGGTGCCGTCGGCGGGGTTGGAGCCGGGGACGTCCAGGACCAGGCCCATGGCGCTGATCGTGTCGATCGAGGGCGAGTTGACGCCGGGCACGGACCAGAGCTGGTTAGAGGCCGGGGGCCGCATGCCGCACTCCCACTGGATCACCTGGGTGCCCCACACCGTGCTGAACCCGGGGATGTCCAGGCACTTGCCGCTGTTCACGTTCAAGGTGAAGCCGTTGCTGTTCTTCGTCCACAGCTGGTTCGCCCCGCCGTGGCAGGTCCATTCGCGGACCGGCGCACCCAGGTCGGTCCGCCAGTCCGCAACCTCCAAGCACTTCCCGGTCGCCTGGTTGCGCAACTCGAAGTTCTTCGTGTAACGCGGGATCTGTTCGGCCTGGGCGGCACCGGGCACCACGACCTGGAGCCCGGCGACGAGAAGCCCGGCCACGACCGCGGACGGAACGGCCCGGAGACGGCGCCTCGGGGCGGGAACGGAATGGGTCACGACTGTCCTCCAAGACTGTGACGGGTGGCGGAACCGGCCGGGGAAAACCCAACTCCCTTACGGTGCGGCAGTGTTGGACAACCGAACGGGCAAAAGGGTTGTGCCGGCCGCGGAAACCCGCCCCACGGCGGGCCCGTCCGCCCACAGCCCGGACGTACGGCGGGCCCGGCAGGTCCCGGAGCGCGTGAGGACAACGCCGCGACCGGTGGCAGGGCGGGTCGGGACGGCAGGGGCAAGGCCGTGACTGTCGACGGGAGCGGTCTGCCGTTGTCCGTGCCGTTCCTCGTCGGCGTATCCGGTGGAGACGGCAGCGTCCGGTACGTCCACGCTCCGGTTGTCGCTCCGCGCGCGCTACGGTGGGGCGTCCCGCGTCGGTGCAGGACGGCAGCGGGTCGAGGGGGAGCGGATGGCCGACTAGAACGGTGTGGCGGAGCGGGGGTCTGCAAGGACGCCCACCAGGCCGAGCCGGACCGGCTGTCCGACGCGGCGCGCCGGGGGCCATTCCGGAAGTGTCTGCCGCCCCGCACGCCCGCCGCTGCTCCGCTCGGCACCGCGCCGCGCCCGGCTGGCCCGCTGCACACTGTGCAGGCGGGCGGCGGGCTGGGCGCGGCAGGGGGTGCGTGTCAGTTCTGGTGGCCGGGGACTGCGTGCACCTCGTCCCAGAGGAGGTCGTCGGGCTCGGCGATGAAGACCGGGACGGGGTAGACCCCCACAAGCTGGACCTGGCCGTTGTCCTGACTCTCGGAGACCGCCTTGATCGTCATTGCCTCGGCCCTGATCAGAGCTTCCAGTGGGGAGATGATCTCGTCGATCTCCGGAAGGCCCAGCGAGGCCACCTCCAGCGCCTGCAGGACCGTCTCCGTCTGCACGTCGACCATCTCGGCGGCCGCCCTGTTCAGATGGATGACGTAGTAGACGATCACGAAGAAGTCCTGCGTCTCGCAGTAGATCTGCGGCACGTCCTCATCCAGCCTCTCCACAACGAACGCCTCCCGGGCCTCACCTTCCAGCCCCAGCTGCGCCGCCTTCCTCTCCCACTGCGGCCGGACGGCCTCCAGCAGCTCGGGCCCGGACAGGCGCGGCCTCGCCCGCACCTCCAGCACCCCGCGCGCCAGCGCCTCCACATCCAGGTCCGCCGCCGGGCCTTCGAAGCCCTCGATCCCCTTCCAGCGCTCCACGTGCTTCCGGAGCTCGGCGGCCTTCTCCCGCACCTGCTCTTCTGCGACCGTGTGATCCGACATGACCCCTGCCTCCCCTGCCGCTCCCAGGCATCAACCCCTCCATTGAAGGACGGGACCTGTCATCCGCCCAGCAGACGATCCGGTCAGTTTTTCCGGCCACAGAGCCGATGGATAGTTCGCCGCCCGGTCCCGGACCTGCCGCGCTGCGCCACCCCTGGGCGGTGCGGCACGATGCGCGGCGGCCGCCTGCGGTGCGGCGGCCGGTGCCCGCCGTACCGCGCCCGGTCGGGGTCGGGGCGGGCCCGGCCGAAGGGGTGCGTCGGTGGCCGCGCCTACGATGCCGATCATGGAGACGGATACCTCCGCGCGAAGGAGTGAGGACGGCTCGGAGCGCATCTGCAGGGGCTGCGGCAAGGAGCTGCCACCGCACACCGGCCGGGGACGGCCGAAGAAGTCGTGCAACCGCTCGTGCGAGTCGAAGGCGTACCGGCGCCGAGCGCCACCAGGACGCCGTGGCCGCCAACCTTGTTCCTCCGCGCGGAGGTGACTGCGACGGGCCCGAGGCCGGCCCGGAACCTGCCGGCGCCCAGCGCCGGGAGTTCCTGGAGCTGGACGAGCGCACGCGGCGCGTCGCCTCCGGCTACCTGGAGCCGGTCGACTCCACCGTCGCCGGGACCAGCGACGACGAGCGCGCAGTGGAGGCGCTGCGCCTGCTGGGGACCAGCCTGACCGCCGTCACCGGCCGCATGCTGCGCCTGGGCCGCACCATCCGCTACGAGACGCTGCACGGGGATAGCGACTGGTCGCCGCTGGCCCGGATGCCCGCTCGGCAGCATGCACCCTCCGACCCGGCCGAGGCGACCCTTGTTCCTCCGCGCGGAGGTAATGGCGACGGGTTGGAAGGCAGCCCCGATGGCCCGATAGTCAGGCGCGGAGATAATGCGCCCGCTCCTCCGCGGCCCTCCGCCGACCGACCGCAGCCCGCTCCCGGCACGGCTCCCGCCCCGTCCGCGCGGAGCCGACCCCACTCCTCCGCGCGGAGGTAATCCGACCGACCTCACTCCTCCGCGCGGAAGTATTCGGGACGGCCGTGCCCCGGCCCCGATACCTCCGCGCGCAGGAGTCGGCGCTGCTGCGCCGGCCGCCCCCGCTCCTGCTCCCGCGCGCACCGCCGTACCGCGGCCACAGCGCAGCGCCCCCGCCGACGCGCGGCCGCGCCTGGCCCTCGCCGCGCAGCGCACCGTCGCCTTCCCCGCCGACCTCGGCGAGCAGGACCTGAGCCAGCCCTTCGGCGTCCTGACCGTCCACGCCTGGCGCAGCCGGTCCCACCTGGTCGCGCTCCACCGCGGCGGGCAGCGGATCGGCTGGATCCAGCAGGGGCTGCCCGACCTGCCCGGCTGGGCCGCCCTGGCCGACGGCCGCCTCCTCCTCGACGCCACCGACCAGCGGGCCCTCCTCGCCGCCCAGGCGCAGCAGGCGGCCGACCTGCTCGTCCTGGCCCTGGAGCAGGGCCTGATCTGACCCGCCCGGCCCCGGCCGCACCGCAGCGCGGCCGGGGCCGGCTACCTATCTCCACCTGTCTTTCCTGTGTCATGACACAGGTGTTTTCCCAGCTAGGAGCGTCGCGCGACACGACCTGTCTCTTCTGTCTCCGCCTGTGTCCAACTGCCGGACCGGTGACGTGTCTCAACGAAGCTTGACCGGCGGCGGTTTGTCTCAGCGGAGTTTGACCGCCAGGGTGCGGGACGCGATGCCCGCAGGGGGGATCGGTAGAGTCGCCGGACTGGCTGAAGAGGTGGAGAGGATCATGCGGGTCGTCGTTGACGGGACACACATCGGAAGCCAGGCGGACCTGCACCGGGTTCTTGCCGGGCCGCTGGACTTCGGTCCGTACTACGGGCACAACCTGGACGCCCTGTGGGACCGGCTGAGCAGGGATGTCGAGCGCCCGGTCGAGATCGTCTGGGAGAACGCCGAAGTCAGTCGTGACCGGATGGGCGATGAAGCGTTCGAGACGGTCGCATCCGTGCTGGTCCGAGCTGCCAAGGAAGACGAGTCGAACGCGCCGGACAAGAGGCTGACCGTACGTTTCGCCTGACCCGGAGTCCAGCAGCGAGCGGTCAAACTCCGTTGAGACTCGTCAAACTAGCTTCAGACAGGTCAGTCGGACCGGTTCCGCCCGGCGGCCTGGGATAGTGCCCTCGGCCCGACGGCCGGGAGCCGGGGCAGCGGCCCTCCAGGCCCCGCCCCGGCCCGCCAGGACCGGCCGCCGGCCCCCGGCGGCGGCCCGCCACGGGCCCGCGCAGCGGCCCTCCAGGCCCCGCCCCGGCCCGCCAGGACCGGCCGCCGGCCCCCGGCGGCGGCCCGCCACGGGCCCGCGCAGTGGCCCTCCAGGCCCCGCCCTGGCCCGCTCAGCACCACCTCCCTCACCCTCTGGCGGTACGGACACCCGGGTGCTGCTGCCGACCGCGAACCACCGCGTACGGAAGTAGTCGGCGTTCGCCGGCCCCGGTTGTCCCGCGCTCCCACCAGCGCAGACACCGCCCGCCGCCTACTATCCCGGAGCAACCTCCGAAGCAACCCGTCGGGCAACCTCCAGAGCAACCCCTGAAGCAACCTCCCCGACCCCGGCCCGGCGGCCTGTGCCTGTGCACGATAGTTGGCCAACTTCGCAGGCTGGTTGGCCAGGCTGCGCAGCGTTGTTGGCCAAGCGGTGCGGGCCCCCGTGGGCTTGCCTGATCAGCGCGCGTACGGTGTGCGTGGGCACTGTGTCGCCGGCCGATCGAGGCATGGTCGACCGTCACACCGAAACGGACGAGAGGTTAGGAACTGATGGGAGCGGACGCGGGGCTGCCGGTCGATCTGGAGGCGCTTTCGGCCGCATGGCAGGCGCGCTGGGCGCGGTGTCATCCGGTCGGGCATCTCCTCTCCGAGGCGTTCAAGGAGCGGTGGGTCCGCTTTCACTACCTGCCGGACTCGAAGCGCTATCCCGACAGCGAGGCCGAGTACCGCCTCCTTCTCCAGCGGCAGCACACGCTCTTCGCTGACCTGGACGCCCCGGCCGAACTCACGGTCATCACCTGCGCGTGGAACACGGGCGACCGGACGGAACCGGTCGGTCGCAGCCCCGAGCTGGAAGCCGTCGCACCCGGCACGTACTGGCGCATGGTCATGGAGGATGACCACCTCGACCCGGAGTTCCAGGTCCGCACACACCTCTACGCCGGCCAGATGGCCAACGTGCCGCGGGCACTGGACCCGCTGCTGCGCGCGATCGCCGACGAGGTGACGATCGGGGTCATCCTCGCCCCGCCGGGCCTCGACTGGCTCGCACACCCCTACGACGGCGGGGTCGACATCATCACCGCGACCGTCCCGGAGCGCGACGAGCTCAAAAGCCGGCATCCCGACTGGCTGTCGTCACACCCCCTGGGCTACTGAATACCTCGTCCCACCACGAGCGGCCCCACCGACCTGGCCAACTACGACGCACCGTTTGGCCAACCAACGTGCAAAGGCACAGGCCCCCGGCCCGGGCTCGGCGGCCGCCGGGCGAACGCGCAGCTCAGAGCCTCGCCAAGGCGTCCGGAAATTCCGACATCCCTCTATCCCTAGCCCCTCCTTCTCGCTGTGGTGGTGGGTGGGCGGTGGTGCCGGGCAGGATCGGCGGCGCTGTGCTGGGATCCACCTCGGCGGCCCGGCCGGGCCGGAGTACGAGGGCCACCAAGCCGCCGAGCACCGCCGCGCCGTGTCTCGTTCTCAGCAGTACGTCTCGATGAAGAGGAGAACACGGCCGTCGTCCGCCGTGAACTCGTAGGCCTCGTGGACCGGTAGGTCGGCCGCACCGAGCCGGGCTCGCGCTTCGAGCCAGGCAGCCGGCCGCTCGGCCTCCGTCAGGAAGCAGGGAAGCCACCATTCGACCTCGTCGTCGTAGGACGTTCCCATCGACATAACGTCGGCCTCGACCACGAGCCGCTTGGCCCGGCGAGGGTCCAGCGGCCCCCGGACGAGGCGCCAGTAGGTGCCGTCGGCATCGGTGAAACCGCGGGCTGCCACCGGCGGGTCGACGTACGGGCCGGCAGGCTCCGCCTCCGCTGGTGACGGTAGGGCCGCGACCACCTCGGCAAGGGTCACCGCGCGCTTCTGCTTCTTCGACACCGCCACAGCATGCCAGGCCTACTCCTGGTGACCACCAGCCAAGATCACTTAGCAACCGGTCAAGATCGCACGTTAGAGGAAACCGGCCTGTTTTCGCAGGTCAAGCCCGGCAAGGTCGCCCGGTCCGGTGCCGACTTACCCCTGGGAGCCCCTGACCCGGCCGACGAAGGAGGAGGGGGAGGGTGGTGGGCGGCGGCACCGTGGGGTTCGGGGGCGCTGCGCTGTGCTGTTTCCCCTCTCCGGCCGGGGCGGCTGGGGCAGCCGGGGCCGGTGACCGGGTCGGGCCGGCCTCGTTGGTCCGGGCATGACCGCCCTGACTCCACCCGGCACCGGCCGGCACCGACTGCCGACGCCACCGCCGATCCCGGAGCCCGAGTGCACCTGCCGCACCTGCGACCCCCAGCGGCTTCCGACCTGCCAGGCGCCGGAGCCCATCCGCCCGCCGCGGCGCACCGGCGGCCCCGCCCGGCCCAGCCGCCACCGCGCGCCGCGCCCTGACTCCACCCGGCCCCGCCCAGCACCGTCTCCCTGAATGCGTGCCCCACCCGCAAACGGCTCGCAGCCACCGCCTCGACCGCCTGACCGGGCTGTCACGCCCCCGCCGAGAAGGGCGCGACAGGGGGTGCTATCGCGCCCTGTGACCTGCACCAACACCCCTTAACCCCCACCCCTCGACTGGGCGCGACAGCACCCCGCCACGCCCCCTCCCACCAGCCGCGCCAACCATGGCACTCTGACCGCGATCACACCCCCCCGCGAGAAGGACCCACCATTGCCAACCCCAGCCGACCCGGGCCTCCACTTCCACCTCACCCCCCTGCACACCCCACCCCCGCCCGGGTACTGCGCCTGCACGGCGAGATGGACTACACCCACGGCCCCCACCTGCGCCGCGCCCTGAAGAGCGAGATCCAAGGCAACCCGCCCCTACTGGTCCTCGACCTCGCCGACCTCCAGTTCTGCGACTCCAGCGGCCTCAACGAGATCCTCCGGGCCCGCCGCAACGACCACCACGTCCCCCTCGCACTCGCCGCGCCTGGCCCCTACTTCCGCCGACTCCTCGAAGTCATCCAGACCGACAAGGTCCTCGTAGTGACCGAGAGCGTAGAAGCCGCGCTGAAATACCATGAATTGATCCCGGAAGAATAGCCGGATTCCCCGCAAGGGATTCGGCGGGATCATCCCGCAGCGGATTCTTATACACCATACGGCTGGAATCCGGCAAGAATTTCGGCTGCTTTCCCAGCCTGTCTCCGAGCTGCCGGAAGGAACTCGACTCCCTAGGAGGGAGGCCACATCAGACGGGATATTCTCGCACGCAGAAGTGATGCACATGCGCGAGGGCACGGCCACCCGGCCCCTCGCATCGCCCCTCCGACCGCAAAGGTCGGACCCCATCCGGCCACTCCTCGGCCTCAAGCTCCACGGGCCCGCACCAGACCCGCCTATCTCCAGGCAGCCCGGCCGAAGGCCGCCCCTCCATCAGCCAAAAACCCAGCTCAACGAGTTGACAGAGCCTCAGCCACCCCGGGCCGCCGGAGCGAAGCGGAGGCGCGCCCAGGCCGAGCGCGAAGCGCCGGCCGCACCACCGCGAAGCGGTGGTGCCGGACACGCGGAGCGGGTCTGCATCCGCGCGGAGCGCGGATGCCCGAGCGCGGAGCGCTCGGCGAACCGGAGGGCCGAAGGCCCGTAGGGACCCGCTCCGCGGGG
>NZ_JBVHEH010000038.1:0-58529 GCF_055562955.1 Kitasatospora sp. NPDC015121 | reverse complement strand
GTCGCAATCCACACCGAGCCAGAAGGCCCTCACTCATTTCAAGATCGCCAGACCGTGAACCCCGTCACCAACCTCCGTGGTCAGTACATCTAGACCGTACGTGTCACGGAGCCGGAACCACTTCTTGGACACCTCGGCGACTTTGCGGCCGTCGCGCTCGATCGTGTACTCGTGGTCGAGGACGTTGCCGTGGACGGCGAGGTCGAGGCCGTCGGCCTGCTCGATGTGCCAGCGGTCGCGCAGCGGGTTGACCAGGGCCTTCTTGACCATGGCGACGCGGTTGCCGTCGGCGTCCTCGATCTCCATCGAGTCCCTGATCCGCAGCGCCCGGCCCTGCACGGTGGCGACCCGGTGGCCGGCCCGGTCCTCGATGTGGAAGGTCCTGCGCAGCCGCAGCGCCTTGCCGTCCACCTTGTAGACGTGGTCCCCGGCGTCGTCGTCGATCCAGTAGTCGTCGCCGATGGCGAGGACCTTCTGACGCATCTGGTAGCGGGTGACCCCGTCCCCGTGGTCGAAGGCCCGGTTGGCCTGGCGGCGGGCACGTCGTTGCTCGAACATCCCGGCGTCCTCTCCTGAGCGGGCGGTCCTCCGTCCGCCCTTCGTACCCCCGCCCGGACGGGCCCGCACCTTTTCCCGCGCCGACGGGCCCGGTCCGGGCGGGGCGCGTCAGTCGAAGATCGCGACGGCGCGGACCTCCAGCGTGCCGGCGGCGTCGTTCCACTCCTTGACCGTGCCCAGGCAGTAGCCGTTGACGATCCGGTGGCGGGCCGGGTCGCCGATCAGACCGGTGGGGTCGTCGCAGGCGACCCGGACGGCCGGCGCGGGCCCGTGCGCGCCGACGGGGCCGTACGCGGCCAGGAAGGCCGTGCCGCCCGCCCCCGGCGCCGGGTCGGCCGCCCGGAACACGCCCCGCAGCAGGACGTAGTCGTCGACGTCGCTCAGCCGGGCCTCGGACGACTGCTTCCCGGGGCGCCGGCCCGCGGCGGCGGACGAGCGGGCGAGGGCCGGCGTGCTCCGGACGGTCATGGTGCGGAGGTCGGCGTGCACGATGCCGTCGACCCGCTCCAGCGCCTGGACCAGCACGCCGATCACGTCCATCGGCCGCTCCTGCTGCACGTACGTGCGCACGCGCTCCTCGCCCCGCTGGAGGCTCCCCGAGAGGCCGAGCCCCTGGACCAGCGCGCCGTCGGCCCCGAGGACGCGGCTGCGGCTGCTGCGCTGTTCCACCTCCTGGGTGAGCGCCTCGGTGTAGCGGCCGGTGCGGTAGAGGTTCATGACCGCCTGGTGGTCGAGGTAGACGCAGATCCGGGCGGTGACGTCCGGGCCGGTCCACCGTCTCCTGCGGCGCAGCTCCAGCGCGCCGAGGCCCAGCAGCGCGAGCAGGCTGGCGGCGGCGAGCGTCCAGACCAGGGGCCACGGCCACCAGACGCTCGACCACATCTCGGTGAACACGCTACGGGCCTCCTCGGGCGGCGGGGGAAGGTGTCACGGCGCGGGTGAGGGCGCGGGTCCGGCGGGCGGGCAGTCGCCGACGGCGGAGATCATGCGTTCCAGCAGGTCGCGGGAGGGCATCGTGGTCCGGGTGTCGTCCCCGGCCGTTCCGGGAGCCGGGATGCCCCGCTGTTCCAGGAAGCCGGCGAACCCCCGTTCGGAGTCCGGTTCCTTCAACGGACGGAACCCGAGGGCGGCGGCGCGGGCGCGCAGTTCCGGGTCGTCGGTGATCAGCTCGCCGAGCCGGTCGGCCCGCCGGCTCAGGGCGATGAACTGGGGCTGGGTCACGAACTGGTTCGACGGGTAGAGCAGGACGCGCTCGCCGTCCGGATGCCCGGTGCGGGCCCGGAAGCGCATCTGGTAGGCCAGGTACTGGTGCTCGTAGCCGACCACGACCGGGGCGATGCCGCGGCCCTCCTCGGTGAGGTACGGCTGGAACACGTCGGCGCCCGGCATGCCCTGGGCGGACAGCAGCGGCTTGATCCTGGCGGCGAGTTCGTCGGCGGCCCCGGGGGTCTTCGGCTCGGTGCCGTGCAGCGTGAACGCGACCTGGGCGAGGAAGGTGGCCGCCGAGTTGGACTGGCACACGTGCGAGGTGTGGGCGGCGACCGCGTTGCCGTTGGCCGGCCCGTGGCCGCGGACGCCGAGGTCGTTCCAGGTCCGGCCCTCGGCCACCAGCCGGAGGAAGGCCGCCAGGTCCAGGTCGTAGTAGAGCGGCGGCGACCCGTCGGCACCGGTCCGCTGCGGCGCGGCCGCGCCGGCGTCCTGCAGGGTCTGCGCGTAGGAGCGGTAGGTGGCGAGCACGAGCGGGCTGACGAACGGGCGGGACACGTGGGCGTACCCCTTGCCGTTGCGCCGGGCGACGATCTCGTCGGCGGACGGCTGGCCGGAGGGGAAGACGAAGTCGTACGGGGTCAGGTCGTCGAGTGCCACCTCCCGCGATCCGGCGGTGGTCGCGTGCACCCGGATGCCGTGGCGCAGCAGGATCCGGCGGACCTCCTCGTCCTCGAAGAACTCCGCCTTGGATCCCATCCGGCCCTCGAGGACGGTCACCGTCCGGAACGGCAGGAACAGGTTGCCGCTCGCCGCCAGGCTGATGACGCCCGTCAGCAGCACCGACAGCAGCACGGCCGTCAGGGGGACGAGGCGGCGGCTCGGTCCGGGACCCGTCCGGCGGCGCACGACGGACAGGCGTGGCTCGTCAACTCGACTGGCCTCAATCATGGTTGACATGGTGTCAGGCCACATCGGCGGGCGCACCGGCTCGAACGACCGTTCACCCCGCGGACACCGGGAGGACGCCTGCGCGGGAGGACCGCGGGACGCCCTCGCCCGCCGCCCGCCGCCCGCCGAGCGTCGACGGGCGGCGGCCCGGTCCGTCAGCCCCGGGCGCGGCGGCGGGCCAGCAGCCGGCCGAGCGCGACGCCGACCAGCAGGGTGACCAGGAGGACCAACCACAGCGGCAGGGTGACGGTGGGGATCCAGAGCCGGATCTGCACGGAGGCGGTGTTCACGGCGATGAACCAGACCGCCAGCACGCCGAGCACCAGGAACGCGATGGTCCTGATCCGCATCTCGCGGCCGCCGACGGTGACCGAGGCCGGTCGGTCCGCACTGCTCGTCTTGTCAGCCATACGGCCCATTATGTGAGCGTTCACCCGTTTCGGCCCGTCGAGCCCCGGGCGCCCTCCGGGGCCCGGCCCGCCGCTCAGGCGCAGTTGACGACCAGCCCGGTGAGCGCCACGCAGCTGCGGCTCGCACTGTCGTCGGACGGGTCGGGGTCGTCGGGGGCGGAGGCGGTGCGGGTGGCGGTGGTCTGGTAGGCGGTGCCGAGGCCGAGCAGCCCGACGGGGAGGGCGAACGTGCGGGTGGCGGTGGCGCCGGGCGCGAGGCCGGTGACGGTGCAGGTGATCCGGCCGGGGGCGGCGGTGCAGCCGGGGGCGGTGGTGGTGGGGGTGACGGCGCCGGGGACGACGGTGGCGGTGAGGGTGGCGCCGGTGGCGGTCGTGGTGGCGCTGGTGTTGGTGACGCTGAGGGTGTAGTCGATCCGGCCGCCGATCAGCCCGGCCACGGGCCGCGCGGTGAGGCCGACGGCGAGGTCGGCCTCCCGGTGGACGGGGGTGGGCGGGCGCGGGATGACCAGGTCGGTCGGGGTGCGGACGGTGCCGGACCGGCCGAGGACGGTGTCGGTGGCGGTGTCGAGCACGGTCAGGTAGCCGTTGGCCCGGTTGGCGACCCAGAGTTGGCCGCCGTCGGGAGTGAGGGCGAGGGCGCCGGGCTCGTCGGGGGTCTCGACGATGCCGGTGACCCGTCCGCCGCCGGTGGCGAACGCGGTGACGGTGGGGCCGAGCGCGCTGCTCGCGTAGCCGAGGCCGCCGTCGGGGCTGACGGCGACGCCGTCGGCGCCCGCGTAGACCTGCACCTGGGCGCCGACGGTGCGGGTGGCGGTGTCGATCACGGCGACGACGCCGGTGTCGTACGCGGTGACGTACGCGTGCCGGCCGTCGGGCGCGAGGGCGACCCGCCGGGGCGAGCCGGACAGCGGGACGGTGGCGGTGACGGTGTTGCTGCGGGTGTCGACGACGGTGAGGCCCAGCGGCTGGACGAGGTAGAGCTCGCGGCCGTCGGGGGAGACGGCCGCGTCCTCGGGCAGGAAGCCGACCGGGACGCTGGCAGTGGCGGCCCGGGTGGCCGGGTCGAGCACGGTGACCCGGCCCTCCGCCGGGTCGCCCTGGTAGTCGCCGACGTAGAGCCGGGTGCCGTCCGGGGAGACCGCGACGGCCCTGGTGCCGGTGCGGGTGGCGATCGGGACGGGCGCCCGGCCGGGGGCGGTGGCGTCCAGGGCCCAGACGGTGGGGGCGCCCTGGTCGGTGACGTAGACGCGGGTGCCGTCGGGCGCGGCCGCGACCCGGGCGGGCCGGGCGCTGCCGGGGAGGGCGATCCGCCCGGTGGGCTGCCGGGTGGCGGTGTCGACGGTGGTGAGGGCGCCGCCGTCCTGGTCGACGACGTAGGCGACGTACGCGACGGGCCCGGCCGGGGGTGCGTCGGCCGGGGCGGCCGAGGCGGGGGCCGGGAGGGCGAGCAGCAGCGGCGCCGCGAGGGCGAGCGCGAGCGCGCCGACGGCGGGTCTGCGGAGGAGGGCGGCGGGACGACGGGATCGCACTGCTGTCTCATTTCGTTCACGGGGGTGGCGCCGCGGCCCCGCGACGGCGGGGGCGGCTCCGCGACGGCGGGGCGCACCCGCCCGGCCGCGACTGCTGGTGCACGGGTGGTCACCGGGTGTGCATGCTGCTGGGGCGCGCGCCCGGCTCGCAAGGGCGGTTTCGCGCCACCGCGGGCGCTCGGCGCGCGTTTCCGCCGGATCCGCGCCCACCGGACCGAGGAGCATTCCGTCGCATTGTCCGAAAGGCCGCTTCGCCGATCGCACACGCCCCTCCGGCCCGACGCGCCGCCTCCGCAAGGGCGTTCGGGGAACGCTCACCCGATCGATCCGGCCACCGGACGCCGCCCGGCCCGCCGCGCCCGCCGCGTCCCGCCGTTCGCCTGACAGACGATCAGCCCCTCGGTGCGGCCACCCCGCGCCCCGACGTGCGGATCGTAGGGTTTCGCCTTATTTGTCTGCTTCCACGGCAAGGACCGCCCATGCCACGACCAGGACGCTTCACCCCCACCCGCTCGGCCCTGGGGGTGCTGACCGCCGGCGAGGCCGCGCGGTACGCGGCCGGGAAGACCTTCACCGTCACCGTCTCCTGCGCCCTGCCGGACGCCTCCGGCGACGCGACCGACCTCGTCCTGCACCACGACTACCAGCTGACGGCCGACCGGCCCGTCACCGTCTCCCCGCTGCCCGTCGGCACCCGCTGCTGGGCCGAGGAGATCGACACCGCGGGCGCGGCGCGGGCCGTCGTCGACCACGGCACCGCCGACGACCCGGTGGTCGTCACCGCGGGCGACCCGACCGGCGCGACCATCACCGTCACCAACACCTACCCGGCCGGGAAGCTCACCGTCACCAAGCACGTGGTGAACGGCGGCGCCGGGCCGTACTCCTTCGCCCTCACCTGCACCACCGCGAGCGGCCCCGTCCCGCTGGCCGCCGCCGACGGCGCGTTCGCGCTGAAGGACGGCGAGACCCGCGAGGTCACCGTCCCCGACGGCGCCGAGTGCACCGTCACCGAGCAGGACGTCCCGGCCGGGGACGTCGTCGGCTACTCCGTCGCCGGCGGCCGCACCACGGTCCGCGGCAGCGCGGCCGTCGAGGTCACCAACACCTTCCCGCTCCCCTCGCCCACCGGGAGCTCCCCCGCCGCCGACGGCGGCGCCCTCCCGTCCACCGGCACCGGCTGGGCCCTCGGGGCCGGCGCCGCCGCCCTGCTCGCCCTGCTCACCGGCGCGGCGCTGCGCCTGACCGCCCGGAGCCGCCGCCACTGACCCGACCCGCACCCCCTCGCGGCCCCGGCCCGGAACCCCTCCGGCCGGGGCCGCGGCACGTCCGCCCACGCCGCCCGCCCACGGTCTACGGTGAGGTGGTGACAGATCGTCGACGCAACGGGTACCTCGGGGCGGCGGCCGCGTTCGCCGTCTGCATGGCCGGCACCACGCTGCCCACCCCGCTGTACGGGCTCTACCAGGAACGGATCGGCTTCTCCGAACTGATGGTGACGGTGGTGTTCGCCGTCTACGCGTTTGGGGTGATCGGCGTGCTGCTGCTGTTCGGGAACGTCTCGGACGCGGTGGGGCGGCGGCCGGTGCTGCTGGCGGGACTGGCGTTCGCGGCGGCCAGCGCGGTGGTGTTCCTCGCCGAGCAGGGCCTGCCCTGGCTGTTCGCGGGCCGCCTGCTGTCGGGCTTCGCGGCGGGCCTGTTCACCGGCACCGCCACCGCGTACGTCCTCGAACTCGCCCCGCCCGGGCGCAAGGGCCGGGCCGGTTTCGCCGCGACCGCCGCCAACATGGGCGGCCTGGGCTGCGGGCCGCTGCTGGCCGGGCTGCTCGCCCAGTACGCGGCACGGCCGCTGACGCTGCCGTTCGCCGTCCACCTGGTGCTGCTGGCGGTCTCGTTCGCGGTGGTCCGCGCGCTGCCGGAGACGGTGCCCGGGGCCCGGCCGGTCCGCACCGCGCGGCCCCGGCGGCCGTCGCTGCCGGCCGAGGTGCGCGGGGTGTTCGTGCCCGCCGCGATCGCCGTGTTCGCCGGGTTCGCACTGATGGGGGTGTTCACCTCGGTCGCGCCCGCGTTCCTCGCCGAGGAGCTGGGCGTGCGCGACCACGCCCTGGTCGGGCTGATCGTCGCCACCGTGTTCTTCGCCTCCACCGTCGGCCAGCTGCTGGTGCCGGGGCTGGGCACCCGGCGGGCGGTCCCGCTGGGCTGCCTGGTGCTGATCGGCGGCCTGGGCCTGCTCGCCCTCTCGCTCGCCACCGAGACCCTCGCCCCGCTGGTGCTGGCCGCCCTGGTCGGCGGCGCGGGCCAGGGCATGGGTCTGCGCGGCGCGGTCGGCGAGGTCGCGGCGGCCGCCCCCGCCGCCCACCGGGGCGGAGTGCTCTCCGCCCTGTTCGTGGTCGGCTACCTGGGCATCTCCGTCCCGGTGATCGGCGTCGGCCTGCTCTCCGGGCCGCTCGGCCTCCCCGACGCCGGCCTGGTCTTCACCGCCTGCATGGCCGTCCTGGCCGCCGCCGCCGGCGCCTTCCTGCTGCACCGGGCCCGCGCCCTGGGGTGACCGCGCGGCCGCGACGAGTCCACCACCACCTGATCGGGCGTCATACCCGGGTACTACCCCGCCGGTTGGCCCTCCGGTACGACGCCGACCACCCGTTCGTCCCCGTACGGTGGTGCCCGCCAGCACGTACCGAACACGGAGGGAACCGGCGATGGGCAAGCGCGGACGGATCGGGGCGGCCCTGCTGCTCGCGGCACTGGTGCTACCGGCGGGCCAGGCACCGGCGGTGGCCGACACCCGGCAGGCGACGGCCCGACTCCCGCAGCCCACCGGGCCGTTCGCGATCGGGACGACCGCGCTGCTGCTCGCCGACGACTCCCGGCCCGACCCGTGGACGGCCGGGCGGACCCGCGAGCTGATGGTCAGCTTCTGGTACCCGGCCGCCCGCCCGTCCGGCGGCGGACCGGCCCCGTACATGACTCCGGCCGCCGGAGCGCACTTCGGCGGTCCGGACGGCATCGGGTTGATCAACTACGGTGTCACGCCCGGCAGTACCGACTGGTCCTCGATCCGCACCCACGCCCGGACGGACGCCCCGGTGCTGCCCGGCGGACCGCGCCCGGTGGTGCTGTACTCGGCCGGGCTGGGCGACCCGCGCGCCTGGGGGACGGCGCTGGTCGAGGACCTGGCCTCCCGCGGGTACGTGGTGGTGACCGTCGACCACACCTACGAGGCTTCCGAAGTCGCCTTTCCGAGCGGCGAGTTGGCGACCTCGGTGCTGCCCGGCATGCTCGGCGACCCGGACCTCGACGTCGCCTCGGTGCTGCGCCGGTCGCTGGACGCCCGGGTCGCCGACACCCGCCTGGTCCTCGACCGGCTCGGCTGCCTCGGCGAACTGCCGGGCCTCCAGGCCGGGTTGGCCGCCTCGCTGGACCTCGGCCGGATCGGCATGGCCGGCCACTCCGCGGGCGGCTTCACCGCCCTCCAGGCCATGCACGACGACCCGCGGATCGCCGCCGCCGTCGACCTGGACGGCCAACTGCACTTCCCCGACCCCGACGGGCGGGGCGGC
Organism: Kitasatospora sp. NPDC015121; assembly: GCF_055562955.1. NCBI lineage: Bacteria > Bacillati > Actinomycetota > Actinomycetes > Kitasatosporales > Streptomycetaceae > Kitasatospora > Kitasatospora sp. NPDC015121. The sequence continues at coordinate 50,315 of NZ_JBVHEH010000038.1, read as the reverse complement.
GTCCACCTCACCGACCTCGCCGAGGACGGCCTGAGCCGTCCCTTCCTGCTGATGGGCACCCGCAGCGCCGACTCCGGCTCCTACCACCGGCAGCCCGGCTGGGACGCCCTGTGGCGGCACAGCACCGGCTGGCACGCGGACGTCACCCTGGAGGGCTCCCGCCACGGCTCCTACACCGACGCCGAGTCCCTCCTCCCCCAGCTCGCCCGCCAGGGCGCCCTCTCCCCCGCCGCCCTCCGCGACCAGATCGGCGACCTCGCCCCGGCCCGGGCCGAAGCCGCCACCCGCGCCTACGTCGCCTCCTTCTTCGACCGCTGGCTGCGCGGCCACGACGACCACCTGCTGGACGGCCCGTCCCCGCGCTTCCCCGAAATGACCTACGAGCGCTGAGGGTCGGCAGCGGCGTTCTCGCCGGGTCCGTCCGGGCCGTCGAACAAGAGCGCGGCGACGGTCCGCGGGGCCTCGCGCAGCGCGTCGTGGGCGCCCGTGAGGCGGACCGCCCGCAGGAGGGCGGCGACCGGGTGGGGGCAGGTGCGGATCCTGCGCCGGGCGCCGGCCGGGCTCGGCCGGCAGGTCGGGGCCGGTGCCCGCACCCTGAGCCGACTGCCGCGCGACGAGCTCGGCATGACGTTCCACGCGTGGCGCACCCGGGTGCGCGTCCACCACGCGCCCGTGCTCCGGGCCGAGGGCCACGGCACCTCGCACACCGCCCACGCCCGCGGCCGGGCCGACCCCGGCGGCTTCATCGCGGCGTCCACCGACCTCGCCGGCACGACCCCGGGCCGCTACCGGGCGGGGCCCCGGCACCCGCCCGGCGCCCGCCCGGCACTCGGCGCTCAGGCCGCGGCGACGCTCTGCGGGAAGGCGAACACCCCGTCCGGGTCGTAGCGCCGGGCGACCTCGCGCAGCCGCGGCAGGTTGTCGCCGTAGTAGGCGCGCCCCCAGTCCGGCAGCGTCGCGTCGATGTAGTTGACGTACGCGCCGGGCGCGCCGAGCCGGGCGAGGCCGTCGCGGACCTCGTCGACGGTGGCCCGGACCCGGTCCGCGTTCGCGGCGGTCGCCCCGGCGTACACCTGGGCGCTGGCGAGCGACCCGCGGTGCGGGAACGCCGTCCCGTCGGGGGCGATCTCGCCGACCGCGCCGCCGAGCGAGTCGAGCAGCAGGTCGACGCCGGTGCGGCCGGTCATCAGCTCGGTGAGGCGGCCCGGGTCGAGCGGCCGCGGGCCGAGCATCCGGGAGACGGCGACGAAGCCGGTGCGGGTCAGCCGCCCGCCCTCCCAGGTGGGGTGGCACTGGGCGACGGTGTCGTTGGCGCAGCCGGCCATGAACTTCATCGCGGCCAGGTAGTCCTTGGCGGCGACGGTCCGCCCGGTCGGCGCGGTGCCGGCCAGCCGGACCAGCCGGTCGAGCTGCGGGTTCGCGCCGGACGGGTCGCCGACCCAGCAGCCGACGATCCGGCAGGTCGGCGGGTTGCCGCCGGAGACCTGGCAGCTGGCCCAGAGCTCGGGCGGGGCGTCGGCGACCCACTGCTGCCAGGCGCCGAGCACCTGCGGGACGGATCCGGCGGGGAACGGCAGGATGAAGACGGTCAGGCCGGGCGCGGGCGGGGTGTCGAAGGTGAACCGGGTGACGACGCCGAAGTTGCCGCCCCCGCCGCCGCGCAGCGCCCAGTGCAGGTCGCTCTCGTGCTCGGCGTCGGCGGTGCGCACGCAGGAGTCGGCGGTGACCACCTCGGCGGCGCGCAGCCGGTCGCAGGTCAGGCCGTACTTGCGGGCCAGCACGCCGATGCCGCCGCCCAGGGTCAGGCCGCCGATGCCGACCGTCGGACAGCTCCCGCCGGGCAGCAGCCGTCCGGCGGCGGCGAGCCCGGCGTACACCTCGATCAGCCGGGCGCCCGCACCGACCTCGGAGCTGCCGTCGGGGTTGGTCCGGACGGTGTTCAGCGCGCGCAGGTCGATCACCAGGCCGCGGTCGGGGACGCTGTAGCCGAGGTAGCTGTGGCCGCCGCTGCGGGCGGCGATCGGGATGCCGTGGCCGCGCGCCACGTCCAGGCAGGCCCGGACGTCGTCGGCGGAGGCGCACTTGGCGACGGCGCCCGGGAGTTGGTCGTCGTTCAGCTCGTTGAAGCCGAGCCGGGCCGTCCCGTAGCCGGGGTCGGCGGGCAGCACCAGCCGGTCGCCGAGCCGCTGCCGCAGCGCCTGCCAGTCCGGCGGCGCGGCCCGCAGGGCGTCCCGCGGCCGCGCCGGGAACGCCCGCACGCCCTGGCCCCGCGCCTCCCGCGCCCGGGCCGGGGCCGCCCCCAGCAGCAGTCCCGCCCCCACCGCTCCGCCCATCGCTCCGCCCATCGCCAGGAACCGACGACGATCCATCACCACGACGCTCCTCTCCGCCCCGCACGGGGTGCGCGGGGTTCCTCCGGCCCCGATCGTCACGCCCCGCGCCGCCCCCGCCCGGCCACGGCCCGCCACGGCCCGCCGGAATGCGCCCGATGGCGCAGCGCGACGGCGCGCACCCGGCACCACGCCGTTGCGCGCACGCCGGGCGTCCCGCGGCCGCCATCGGCGAGAGCCCCGCCGACGCCGCCCGAAGCCGACCGAAGCCGACCGACGCCGACCCGTGCCGACCGGCCCGCCGTGTCCCGCTCCGGGCCGAAGACGTGCGGTCGCGACGGCCCGCCGCCCGGGCACCCGGGCCGGCCGCCACCCCCTACGCCTCCGACCGCCCCCGAACCGTGACCTGACTGGCCGTCATTTGTTCTCCCGGTGTCGTATTGTCGCCGTCTCGGCCGACGCGATCGCGGATGGTCGCGTCCCGTCGTGGCCGCTCCGGCCGGGACGGGGCGGGCCGACCGGTGCGAGTGGAGGTACGCGGGTGCGGATGCGGGTTCGGGTGCTGGCGCGGACGGCCATGGCCCTCCGGGCGGGGTGCGGCCGGTGACGGCCGCCGACGGCCTCCCGCCGCTGGCGGACGGACTGGGCGCGGAGCAGCGCGAGTTCGGCGAGGAGCTGCGCGCCCTGCTGCGCCACCCGGACACCCGGGTGGCGGCCTCGGCGGCCCGCTGCGGGCTGGACCCGGAGACCGTCGACGCCTACCTCTCGGCCGCCCGCATCCCGCCGTGGGACTTCGTCGAGGCGCTGCTCGACACCCGCGCCGCCGGGCTCATCGACCGGTCGTCCGTCCGGGAGCGGCTGCGCCGCTCGCGGATGGCCGCCCTGCGGGTGGCCCGGCCGATCGGCCGGGCGGTGTGCCAGATCGAGGGCCAACTGCACGCCGCCGCACGGGAGATCGAGCAGGCGGACGAGCTGGCGGAACGGGCCGGGCGGGCGCTCGCGCACAGCCGCCGGGCGCTCGCCGAGCTGGACGCCCGCGTTCCCCCGCGGGATCCCCGCCCGGCCGCCGAGCAGGCCGTCCCGCACCCCCGGGGCGCCGAACGGGGCACCGAACGGGACGTAGAACGGACCGCTCTCGTCGAGCAGGCCGAGCTGTTGGCCGAGCAGGCCGAGCGCGCCCGCGAGCAGTCCGCCCGGGCCGGGGTGCGGTACGCCCTGCTGGAGCGCCAACTCGCCCTGGTGGAGCGGCAGCAGGGCACCACGGCGGCGCCGTCCCCACCTGCCGGGGCGCCGGTCGGCGCGGGTGCCGACGGCGCGCGGCCGCCGAAGATCCTGCTGGTGGACGACCGTCCGGAGAACCTGGTGGTGCTGGAGGCGCTGCTCGGTCCGCACGGGCACGAGCTGGTCTCCGCGACCTCGGGTCCGGACGCGCTGCGCGCGCTGATGGAGCCGGACGGCTACGCGGCGATCCTGCTCGACGTGCAGATGCCCGGCATGGACGGCTACGAGACGGCCGAGCACATCCGGCGCCGCGCCCGCACCCGCGACATCCCGATCGTCTTCGTCACCGCGATCGGCAGCGGCGCGGACCACGCGATGCGCGCGTACGCGGCGGGCGCCGCCGACTTCATCCCGAAGCCGGTCGACCCGTGGGCGGTGCGGGCGAAGGTCGCCTCCTTCGTCGAGCTCCACCGGGAACGCGCCGCCCGCCGCTGACCCCCGCCGCTCCCCGCCCCTCGCCCCTCAGCCGGTCGCGGCGGCCAGCGCGGCGGCCTGGCGGCGGCACGCCTCGTCCAGCGCCTTGGTGTCCTCCAGCACCTCGTCCGCGGTCATCCGGCCCCAGCGGAGGGTGATCCACTGGACGGCCTCGTTGCGGTAGGGCGTGCCGTCGGCGAGGGTGGCCGCCACGTCGAGGCGGACGACCACGGTGGTGCGCCAGGGCCAGCCCCGGACCAGCACCTCGCGCGGGGTCAGCCGCAGCCCGGGGAAGCGCTCGTACAGGGCGCGGAACCACTGTTCGAAGCCGTCGCGGCCGACCAGTTCGGCGCCGAGCGGGGTGTCGCCGGCGAACCGGAAGCGCAGGTCGGGGGCGGCGGTGGCGACGGCCGCCCGGTAGTCGCCGGTGCCGATCCGCCGCCACAGCGAGCGGACCCTGGCGCGGGTGAGGGCGTGGTACATCGCTGCCTCCCGGGGCGTGGTGCGGGCGGGCGCGCGGGCGTACGGGCACGGACCGGCCCCGCCCCCGTCGCCGTCCGTCCCGCCGACCGTAGCACCTCACTTGCATCATGCAAGTCACTAGGGCGGGGCGCCCTAGACTGGACGCCGTGGACCGCACCCGCTTCGCCGACGTCCCCTGCTCCGTCTCGCGCGCCGCCGGGGCGGTCGCCGACCCGTGGACGCTGCTGGTGCTGCGCGACCTCTTCCTCGGGCTGCGCCGCTTCGAGGAGCTGCGTCAGGACCTCGGCATCGCCACCAACATCCTCACCGCCCGCCTCGACCACCTGGTGGCCGAGCGCCTGGTCGAGCGCCGCCGCTACAGCGAGCGCCCGCCCCGCGACGAGTACCTGCTGACCGACGCCGGACGCGACCTGCACGGCATCGTGCTGGCCCTGCTCGCCTGGGGCGACCGGCACCGCTCCGACCCCGCGGGCGCCCCGCTCGTCCCCCGCCACACCGCCTGCGGCCACCCGGCCCGCCCGACCGTCACCTGCGACCACTGCGGCGGCGAACTCGCTCCCGGCACGGTCGAGTTCACCCCCGGCCCGGGCGGCCGGCCGGCCCGCGGCACCACCGTGATCGCCGCCCGCCTCGCCGACGGCCCGCTCCCGTCCGGCGACTGACGCGCCCCGCCCCCGTCCCGCCCCGCCACAACGGCGAGGCCGCCACCCCCTGCCGGGGACGGCGGCCTCATTCCGTGGGGGTCTCGCGCCCCGGGTGCGGCTACTTCCAGCTGTCCCCGAGGGTGGCCGTCCCGGAGGCTCCGGTGGCGTAGGTGCGGTTCGCGCCGCTCTCCCACGTGACGTTCCCGGCGGCGTCCTTGACGATGTACTTGTACTCGAAGGCGGTGCTCGCCGGCATGGTGAGCGACAGCGTCCAGTTCGGGTACGAGGCGCTGGACATCGGCAGCGCCGAGGACGGGTTCCAGCTGCCGAGCTGGGCGGTCGAGCCGACCAGGTAGACGTTCTGGCCGACCACGGTGGTCTTGTTCTCGGCGAAGTTCACCGTGACCTGCCCGGTCGAACCGGCGCCGCCCCAACTGTCGTTCAGCGTGCCGCCGGTGGCCCCGGAGTTGGCGCTGTGGTTCGCGCCGCTCTCCCACGTGACGTTCCCGGCCGCGTCCTTGACGATGTACTTGTACTCGAAGGCGGTGTTGGCGGGCAGTTGGACGCTGCCGCTCCACACGGGGTAGCCGGCCGGGGAGAGCGCGACGGCCGCGCCCGGGTTCCAGTTGCCGAGCTGGGCGATCGAGCCGACCAGGTAGACGCTCTGGCCGACCACGGTGGTCTTCGTCTCGTGGAAGCTCTCCGTCACCGTCCCGCCGGGCGACTGGGACGGCGAGGCGCTGGTACTGGCGCTGGCGCTGGCGCTGGCGCTGGCGCTGGCGCTCGCCGACGCGGAGGCGGAAGCCGAGGGGCTCGGGCTGGCGGTGCCGGTGGTGGCGGCGTACAGCGCGACCGCGTCGCCCGCGCCCACGGTGACGGTCGCCTTGCCGGAGCCGTCCACGCTCACGGTCGGGCCGGTGCAGGCGGAGCCGCTGAGGTCGCCGTGGATGACGTCGCAGTAGGTGCCGGCCGCCAGGCCGGTGGTGAAGGTCTGGGTGAGCGCGGCGGAGCCGTTGTTGATCGCGACCCAGCCCTTGGCGCCGCGGCTGAACGCGATCGCGTTGCCGCCGTTGTCCCACCAGTTGGCGACCGACTGCCCCCGGGTCGCGTTGTGCCAGCCGACCATGTTGGCGATGCCCCGGTCGCGGTCGGTGCAGGTCCAGGTGCCGTTGCCGCAGTCGACGTCGGTGACGAAGCCGTTGCCGTCGGCCGGCGGCGAGTCGTCCTTGTTGGCGAACCGGTAGCCCGCGTACACCTGCGGGGTGCCGTAGCCCCAGGCGAGTTCGAAGACGTGCGCCAGCCGGTACTTGCTGCCGTCGTTGTACGTCAGCGTGGTCCGGTCGCGCTCCAGGTCGTGGTTGGTCACCATGGCGGCGGACTTGTCGCTCGGCTCGAAGCCCCAACTCTGCCCGAACGTCTTGAGATTGGCGATGCTGCCGTTGAACTGCTGGCTGAGCTTGGAGGCGTAGGTGAACTCCAGCACGCTGCCGTTGCCCTCGAACGCGGCGGGCGCCAACTGACCGCCGCTGCCCGGGAAGATCTCCTGGTAGACGTACGGCCGCCCGCCCCACCGGGTGTCGCTCACCCGGGAGAGGATGTTCGCCATGTCGGCCTGCGCGACGTGCTTGGCCGCGTCCACCCGGAAGCCGTCGACGCCCGCGCCGACCAGGGTGTTCAGGTAGCCGGCGATCTTGCCGCGGACGTAGTCGCTCTCGGTGTTCAGGTCCTCCAGGTTGAGCAGTTGGCACTCCTGGACCTGGGTGACGTTGTTCCAGTCGTTGATGCCCAGGTCGGCGTTGGGGCACGGCGGGGAGCCGTGGAAGTCCGACTTCGCGTAGGGCACCGCCGAGTAGCTGTACGCCGCCGGACTGAAGGCCGAGCCGCCGTACCCGTCGGTGCTGCTCTGGTTGCTGCCCGCCATGTGGTTGATCACCGCGTCGACGTACACCTTCACGCCCGCGCCGTGGCAGGCCGCCACCATCGCCCGGAACTGCGCGTCGCTGCCCATCCGGCTGTTCAGGCTGTACGAGACCGGCTGGTAGACCTCCCACCAGGGGTGCCCGGACAGCGAGATCGACTCCTGCGGCGGGGCCACCTGCACCGCCCCGTAGCCCTTGGGGCCCAGGACGTCGACGCACTCGGCGGCCACCGAGTTCCAGTTCCACTGGAACAGGTTGGCGATCACGTCGCCGCCGTTGGGGGTGGCGGCGGCCTGCGCGGTGCCCTGCAGGCCGAGCGGCATCAGCACGCCCAGCACCAGCGCGCCGGCCGCGGCGGCGACGGGCACGGTTCTACGGACAGCGGACATCGATGAATCTCCCAAGGTGGTGGGGGACTTGAGGAGGGAACGGGAAGACGATCCACCCCGGCCGCGCGCACCGTCAAGGCATCGGTGCAAGAAATTTCATCTCCTTGCGTTCGGATGCACACGCGCGGGAAACACGGATCGGCTATCCGAACCGGCAAAAATAGGAAGATAACTCCCATCCACCCCTCCAGTCCCTCCGCTCCGCCCTCCCCATTCGGCAAACACTTTCAGCAACTTTCAGCCATGTGCCGCTCCCCGCCCCGCGCCCGCCCCCGGGTTAGCGTGGCGCGGTGGACCAGAACACGATCGACGACGACGGCATGGTGCGGGTGCGCGGCGCCCGGGTGCACAACCTGCGGGACGTGAGCGTCGCGGTGCCGCGCGGCGCGGTGGTCGCGTTCACCGGGGTCTCCGGCTCCGGCAAGTCCTCGCTGGCCTTCGGCACCCTGTTCGCCCAGGCCCAGCACCGCTACCTGGAGTCGGTCTCGCCGTACGCCCGCCGCCTGCTGCGCCAGGTCGAGGCCCCGCAGGTGGACGCGGTGACCGGCATGCCGCCGGCCGTCGCGCTGGAGCAGCGCCGCTCCGTCCCGTCCTCGCGCTCGTCCGTCGGCACCATCAGCACCATGTCCAACCTGCTGCGGATGCTGCTCTCCCGCTGCGGCGACTACCCGCCGGGCGCGCCGAGGCTGGACTCCGACGCGTTCTCGGCGAACACCCCGGCGGGCGCCTGCCCCGAGTGCCACGGGCAGGGCGTGCTGCACCGGGCTACGGAGCGCTCGCTCGTCCCGGACGACTCGCTCTCGATCCGGCAGGGCGCCGTCGCGTCCTGGCCGGGCGCCTGGCAGGGCAAGAACCTGCGCGACATCCTGGGTGCGCTCGGCCACGACCTGGACCGGCCCTGGCGCGAACTGCCCGCCGCCGAACGGGAGTGGATCCTGTTCACCGACGAGCAGCCGGTGGTCACCGTCCACCCCGAGCGCGAGCCCGGCCGCGTCCAGCGCCCGTACCGGGGCAAGTACGGCAGCGCCCGCCGCCTGGTCCTCAAGGCCTTCGCCGAGTCCCGCAGCGAGGCCGCCCGCACCAGGGCCGCCGCCTTCCTGGAGCAGTCCACCTGCCCGAACTGCCACGGCCTGCGCCTGCGTCCCGAAGCCCTCGCCGTGACCTTCGCCGGCCTGCCGATCACCGGCCTGGCCGCCCTCCCCGCCGCCCGCCTGGCCGACCTGCTGCGCCCGCACACCGCCGGGGACGGCCCGGCCGGACTGATCACCACCGACCTGGTCGACCGCCTCACCGCCCTGGAACGCCTCGGCCTCGGCTACCTCGCCCTCGACCGCGCCGCCCCCACCCTCTCCACCGGCGAACTCCAACGCCTGCGCCTGGCCACCCAGTTGCGCTCCGGCCTGTTCGGCGTGGTGTACGTCCTGGACGAGCCCTCGGCGGGCCTGCACCCGGCCGACACCGAGGCGCTGCGCCGCGTCCTGGCCGAACTCCGGGCGGCCGGCAACTCGGTCTTCGTGGTCGAGCACGACATGGCGGTGGTGCGCAGCGCGGACTGGCTGGTCGACGTCGGCCCCGCCGCCGGCACCGGCGGCGGCCGGATCCTGCACAGCGGCCCGGTCGAGGGCCTGCGCGCGGTGGCCGACTCCGCCACCCGCCGCTTCCTGTTCGACCCGCCGCCCCCGCCGCCGTCCCGCGGCCGCACCCCGAGCGGCGTGCTGCGCCTGCGCGGCATCACCCGGCACAACCTGCGCGACCTGGACGCGGACGTACCGCTGGGCGTGCTGACCGCCGTCACGGGCGTGTCCGGCGCGGGCAAGTCGACGCTGCTCGCGGCGGTGGCCGCGGCCGCCGCCGACCACCGGGTGGTGACCTTCGACCAGACCCCGCTGGGCCGCACCCCGCGCTCCAACCTGGCCACCTACACCGGGCTGCTGGACACCGTCCGCAAGCTGTTCGCCGCCACCGAGGAGGCGAAGGCCCGCGGCTACGGCGCGGGCCGGTTCTCCTTCAACGTGGCGTCCGGTCGCTGCCCGACCTGCGAGGGCGCGGGCGCGATCGAGGTCGAGCTGCTGTTCCTGCCCACCGCCTGGAGCCCCTGCCCCGCCTGCCACGGCAGCCGCTACGCCCCGCAGACCCTGGAGGTGACCTACCGCGGCTCGACGATCGCCGACGTGCTCGCCCTGACCGTCGACGCCGCCGCCGACTTCCTCGCCGACACCCCGGCCGCCCGGCGCGTCCTCACCACCCTCCAGCAGGTCGGCCTCGGCTACCTGCGGCTCGGCCAGCCCGCCCCCGAGCTCTCCGGCGGCGAGGCGCAGCGCGTCAAGCTCGCCGCCGAACTCCAGCACGCCCGGCGCCGCGACACCCTCTACCTGCTGGACGAACCCACCACGGGCCTGCACCCCGCCGACAGCGAGGTCCTCACCGCCCAACTCCACCGCCTCGTCGACGCGGGCGCCACCGTCCTGGTCGCCGAGCACCACCTCCCGCTGATCGCCGGCGCCGACCACGTCATCGACCTCGGCCCCGCCGGCGGCGACGCGGGCGGCCGCGTCCTCGCCACCGGCACCCCAGCCACCGTCGCCGCCTCCGCCGACAGCCGCACCGGGCCGTACCTCGCCGAGTACCTCTCCGCACAAGGCGGTTGACCAGCGACGAGTCCACCACCAACCCCAGGCGACAGAGCACTCCACCACCGTGGGGCCGTACATGACGTGCCGTCAGGGGATCGAACTCGCCGACGCCATCGAGGCCGTCCGCCGCGAACTCCTGGCCGGTGCCGGCCGGTGCGGCGCCGAAGCCGGTGAACGACTCCGGAGCGCGCCAAGCGACCGTGCCCGCCTCCGGCCGAGTCGACGACGCCCGGACGGTCCACTGGTCCATGCCCCGACCCTCCCACCGGCGTCCGCCTGTCAAGGCATCGCAAACGCGGTGAACGCGCGCGGCAACCGCACTACCCTGGCGCCGTGACGAGTCGAACCCGAAACCCCCGCGCCGGCGCGGCCGCCCTGGCGGCCGCCGGCCTCGTGTTACTCACCGCCTGCAGCAGCGGCGGTGGCGACAGCGACGACGACCGCAGCAGCCCCAGCGCCGTCGCCCAGCCGAGGCAGGTCGGCTGGTACCGCATGATCGACGACCTGTGCGCGGCGGTGGGCGACCCGGGCCTGCCGGGGCAGTTGAAGGACTCCATACCGGTGACGAGCGAGGGCGTCGAGAGCGACCCGTCCCAGACCCTCAGCTGCAGCTACGACACCGCGGCGGCGGCGGAGGAGTGGCGGGTGGTCATCGACGCGACGGTCTTCGAGGCGGCCCGCGGCTGCCACTGGCTGGAGGTCGACGCCGAGATCGCCGAGTCCCCGCTCGACGGGCCCAAGCCGAACGAGAGCCGGACGTTCCAGCCGAACGACGGCGGGGGTCTCGGCCAGCAGGGCTACCAGTCCTCGGTCCGGCACCCGCTCACCGACGGCTCCGCCGGGCCGGTGGACCAGCTCGCCTTCAAGTCGGCCGTCTGCGACGGGAACCTGAACCTCGCGGTGGACATCGACTACGGCGCGGGCGCGGAGATGGCCGCGGACTACCCGGGCGCGCTCGACAAGGCGGAGGCGGCGGCGCGGAAGAAGGCCGCCGAACTCCTCAAGCGGGCGCAGGCGAAGCTGTACGAGCGGGCGATGAGCCCGCAGTCGACCGCGAGCCCCTCGTAACGGACCGGCTCCCGGAGCCCGCGCCCGGAGCGCGCGAGGGCCCGCGCGGCGATCGCGCGGGCCCGGCGCGTCCGTCCGACGACTGCCGTTGCCGGAGCCTCAGTTGGCGAGGCTGAAGTCACCGCCCACCGGCGCGGCGATCTTGTCGACGCCGGTCAGCGCGGTCAGCGTGGTGACGGGGGTGCTGCTCTCGGTGGTGGTGCCGTTGCCGAGCTGCCCGGAGCCGTTCGCGCCCCAGGAGCGGACGGTGTTGTCACCGAGCAGCACGATGGTGTGCTCGCGTCCGCCGGCGGCCAGTTGGACGCCCTTGATGCCGGGCACGGGGACGGGCGTGATCCGGTAGTCGGTGGTGCCGTCGCCGACCTGGCCGGAGGTGTTCTGGCCCCAGGCCTTCAGCTTGTTGTCGCTGTCGGTGACGGCCAGGCTGTGGTTGCAGCCGGCGGCGATCTGCGAGACGCCGCCGAGCCAGATGCCCTGGGTGTCGACGGGCGTGTACCGGTTGATGGTGCTGTTGTCGCCGAGCTGCCCGGTCGCGTTGTAGCCCCACGCCTTGACGGCGTTGCCGCTGGTCGGCCTCACACCGCCGCTGGGCGGGCCGACCAGGGCGAGGTTGTGGTTGCAGCCGGACGCGATCTTGGTGACGCCGGTGAGGCCGCCGACCGGGGCGGGGACGTTGCGGCTGGCCGAAGTGCCGTCGCCCAGCTGCCCGTTGATGTTGTAGCCCCAGGCCCAGACGGTGCCGTCCTCGCGCAGCGCGATGCTGTGGTTGAGGCCGGCGGCGATCGCGATCACCTTGTTGAGGCCCTCGACCCGGACGGGGACGCTGCTGTCGCTGTTGGTGCCGTTGCCGAGCTGCCCGTAGTTGTTGCGGCCCCAGGCGACCACGGTCTGGTCGTCCAGCAGGGCGAGGCTGTGCCAGCCGCCGGCCGCGACGTCGCGGGCGTTGGAGAGGTTGACGACCTGCCCGGGCGCGTTGTGGCTGAACACGCTGCCGTCGCCGAGCTGCCCGGAGCTGTTGGCGCCCCAGGACTGCACGGTGCGGTCGGTGAGCAGCGCCAGCCCGTGCCCGGTGGTGGAGCCGCCGCCACCCGCGGCGATCTTGACGACCTCGGCGCTGGTCAGGCCGAGCACGGTGGTGGCGGTGGTGCGGAAGTCGGTCCAGGTGCCGTCGCCGAGCTGCCCGGAGCGGTTGTTGCCCCAGGCCTTGAGCCGCTTCTCCTGCGCGTGCGCGGTCCCGGCGGGCACGGCGGCCAGGCTGAAGGCGGTGAACGCGGCCAGCCCGGCGGCGAGCGCGGGGCGCAACCCGGGGCGCAACCGGGAGCGGCCGGCGGTGGCGGTCTGCGTGGACGTCATGAAGTGCCTTTCCTCGTAACGGAGTCGGTGTCGCCGTCGGCATCGGCCTCGGCAACGGCGCCGGCCTCGGCGTCAGCGCGCGAGGCTGAAGTTGCCGCTGCTCGGCGCCGAGACCAGGGAGACGCTGCCGGACTTGGCGAGCACCTGGACGGGGGTGTTGCGCTGGTTGGTGGTGCCGTCGCCGAGCTGGCCCTTGTCGTTGAGGCCCCAGGCCTGCACGGTGCCGTCGGCCAGCACCGCCAGGTTGTGCGCGGAGCCGGCGGCGATCGCCTCGACGCCCGCCACGCCCGGGACGGGCACGCTGGTGTTGCGCTGGGTGGTGGTGCCGTCGCCGATCTGGCCCTTGTCGTTGGCGCCCCAGGCGCGCAGCGTGTGGTCCTGCAGCAGGGCGAGGCTGTGGGTGGCGCCGCCGGCCAGCGCGGTGACGTCGGTCAGTTCCTGGACCGGGACGGGGTAGGGTTTGTTGACGGTGCTGTCGTCGCCGAGCTGGCCCTTGTCGTTGAGGCCCCAGGCGTACACGTGTCCGTCGGCGAGCAGCGCGAGGGCGTGGTTGGCGCCGGTGGCGATGCCCTTGACGGTGGTCAGGCCGGGGATGCTCATCGCGGTGTTGCGGGTGGCGGGCGTCGGCGCGGGGACGGCGGCGGTGGAGCTGACCGGCAGCGGGGTGACGCCGAGCTGGCCCTTGTCGTTGGTGCCCCAGGTCTTGACGGTGCCGTCCTTGAGCAGGGCCATGCTGAAGGCGTCGCCGGCGGCGATCGCCTTGACGTCGGCGAGTCCGGCGACGGTGACCGGCAGGCTGGTGTTGGTGCTGGTGCCGTCGCCGAGCTGGCCCTTGTCGTTGAGGCCCCAGGCCTTGACGGTGCCGTCCTTGAGCAGGGCGAGGGCGTGCGAACCGCCCGCGGCGACGGCTTCGACGCCGGTCAGCCCTGCGACCAGGCCGGGGACGGCCGCGTCCTCGGTGGCGCTGGTGGTGCCGTTGCCGAGCTGGCCCTTGTCGTTCTTGCCCCAGGCCTCGACGGTGCCGTTGGCGAGCAGCGCGAGCGCGAACCCGGCCGTGGCGGTGCCGCCGGCGGCGATGCCGTTCAGTTCGGCACCGGCCATGCCGACCACCGAGACGGGGGTGAGCCGCTGGGTCTTGGCGCTGCCGTCGCCGAGCTGCCCGCTGGCGTTGTTGCCCCAGGCGCGCAGCCGCAGGTCGTACGCGGACGCGGTGCCGGCCGGCAGGGCGGTGGTGCACACCAGGGTCAGTCCGGCCACCATCGCGGGCAGGGTGACGGCGGGCAGCTGGCGCAGCTTGCGGTGCATCGGTGGTTCCTCCATGGACGTGCGGGACGTGACGGTGCGGGGCCTCAACGGGTGGACGGGCGGGGGACGGCGCGCTGGACGGGTCCGCCCTGGGCGAGCCGTCCGGGCGGGGGCTGGACGGGGTGGATCTTGTCCACCGGCCGGTGCGCGCCGTGCGGGGTCCCGGTGACGACCGGGCGGGTGTCCGCGGCGGCCGGACGGGTGTCCGCGGCGGCGGCCGGGGGTGCGGCGAGCAGGCAGGCGAGCAGGCAGGGGGCGGCGGCCGCGAGCAGGGCGGCGCTTCGGGGGTGGGGTGTCATCGGTGCCTCGTGGTCACGGTCGGCGCGCGGCGCGGGGTCGCTCAGGGCAGCGCTCCGACTCCGGTCGAAGTCAAGAAGTGACGATCCGATCGTCGGGATGTCTAACCCGGCGTCACCGGGTTCGTGCGGACACGGACCGCTTTCCATGCCAACGGCGCAGCGATTCCTCCGCCCACCCCCCGTTCGGTCCGCTCTCGGTTGCGGTGCGTGACGGCGCTGCCGAGCATGGCCAGGGATCTTGATCGCCGGAAGCACTGATCAGACATCAACCGATCGGCCCTATCGCCGAGTTCAGGGAGGAACCCGTTGCTCCGGACCTCACCCGCCAGACTCCTCGCCCTCACTCTCAGTAGCACCACCGCTCTCGTCCTGGCGGTCCCGGCCGGCGCGGAGGACACCGAGCCGGCCACGGTGGTGAACGGCACCTTCGCCTCCCCGACCGTCCCCTCCGGCAAGGACTGGGCCTATCTCGCCATCGACGGCTGGGACGGTCCCGGTCTCCTCTCCGCCGGCCGGGCCAACCACCCGAGGGGGTACCAGGCCGCCTTCCTGGCCGCCCCCGACTCGGACCGGCCGCTGAGCACCCGGCTCCGGGCCGTCCGCGCGGGTGCCACGGTCACCCTCACCTGGGACGACAACCCCGACAGCTGCGTGGGCAGCGGCGTCGCGCGGCGCGCCTACACGGTGACGGTCGCCGGTGACGCCAACCAGCCGGGCAGGTTCACCACCAACGACCCGAACGGGAAGGCCAACTGGTTCCTCGGCCGGTCCTACTCCTTCACCGCGACCGAGGACTCGCCCCGCGTCACGTTCTCCTTCGACGCGTCCAACGCGAGCCAGGGCTGCCAGCCGTCCGTCGCCGACGTCGCCGCCCGGCAGACCGCCGCGCCGCTCGCTCCGCCGAAGGGCGGCTCCGACCCGTGCGAGGGTGGTGCGGCGGACAGCACCCAGTGCAAGGACCTCGGCAGCGCCGGGGACGAGATCGCCAAGTGCCCTCCCACCAGCAAGGACTGCCTGACCTCGGTGGCCGGGGACGGCAAGCAGACCAACGACGGCATCGACCAACAGACCGGCGCCGTCAAGGACTTCGACGACATCCCGCGTGACGAGGACCCGGACGCCGCCGCCCAGCACCTCTGCCCGCTGTCGAACGCCCTCACCGAGGGCGTCCCGCCCGAGTACATGGTCATTCCGCCGAGCCAGTGGGGTCAGTGCTGATGCTCCGTCAACTTCCTTACACCACAGGATCGGTGCTGCTCGCCGCCGCGCTCGCCCTGACCTCCCCGCCGGGCGTCGCGCACGCCGCCGACACGGTCGACGCCACCGTCCCCAACGGCACCTTCGCCGACCCGGTCGCGCCGGACAACGGCACCCAGGCCGGACACGCGGGCTGGTCGCCGGACGGCAACGGCGTGGTGTTCGGCAAGGGCCTGGCCCAGCACCCGCAGGGCTACCAGGCGGCCTCGCTGAACTGGAACGGCGCGCCGCTGACCATGCGCACCCGGCTGTGGGGCGTCAGGAAGGGCTCCACGGTCACCCTCACCTGGGACGACAGCCCGAGCACGTACAGGGGCTGCACGCCTGAGCAGGTCAAGGACGGCCAGACCTACAACGTGTCGCTGATCGTCGACGGTCCCGCGCCCGACCCGCAGGTCACCACCAAGGGCAGCGACACCGTCGGCACCGCCAACTGGACGGCGGGGCGCGCCTTCTCGTTCACCGCGACCGAGGACAACCCGATGGTGTCCTTCGACTCGGCGGAACCCGCCGGGTCGCTGTCCTGCGGCCCGCTGATCACCAACGTGCAGGCAAAACAGACGCCCGCGCCGGTCGACCAGAAGGTCCGCAAGGAGCAGCTGCCGCCGCCGAAGGCCTACCGCGGCAACGACCCGCTGGAGCCGGGCGTCGCGGTGGACGACTGCGAGGGCTCGCCGACCACCTGCACGTTCACGGTCGACAGGCGGTACTCGTACCAGTACTACGGGCAGACCCGGATCGTCGGCGAGGTGTACCTGAACTGCACCCGCAACCCGATCACGGACGACCGGAAGCTGGAGGTCACCGAGCCGCCGTACGACAACCTGACCCAGTACTACGCGCTCAAGGGCGCCCCGCTGCTGCCCAGCCGCTCCGAGCTCGCCAAGAGCCGTCCCAACGTGGCGAGTCAGGTCGAGGCGGGGTTCAGCGTGGCGGGCGGGAACGCGGCGGCGGTGTCCACCAGCAACCCGCTGACCTGGTCGCGGACCACCAGCAAGCCGATGAACCCGGTGATCCAGCCCGGCGAGGTGAGCTGGATCGAGGTCCAGCCGGCCCGCGAGCGGGTGGTCGGCTCGTTCACCAACTCCCGCAACAGCTACCGGTTGGACGCCACCTTCGACGTCCCGGCGACCTCGCTGCCGGACCGCTACTACCAGCGCACCGGCCCGCTCACCGAGGTCGAACTGCAGCGCTGCGGCGCGGCCCGGCCGACCGCCGGGACGCCCGACAACACGGCCGGACCGGACAAGCGCCTCAGCGCGCTGGACACCCCGCCCGCCGACCGGTCCACCCGCACCGTCCCGCTCAACCCCTGACCCGCGCAAGCCTTCCGGCCGCCCGGCCCCTGCGACTCCGGGCGGCCGCAGACCTGTTCACCGACCGCTTGGAGCAACCCGTGCCGCCCACCCGCCTGTTGGCCCTCCCGCTCGGAGTCGCCCTCGGAGCCGCCTTCGCCTTCGCCCTGCCGTCACCGTCCGAGGCCGCGGACACCGACCCGGTGGTGGTGCCGAACGCGACGTTCTCCTCCCCCACCGTGCCCGCCGGGCAGACCTGGGGCGGCGCCGCCGACGACTGGACGGGAGACACGCTCCTGGTGTCGGCCGGTCGCGCGGGCCATCCGCGCCAGTACCAGGCCGTGGCCCTCGCGCCCGTCACCTCGACGCCGATCGGCACCCGGGTGCGCGGGGTGCGGGCCGGTGCGACCGTCACCCTCAGCTGGGACGACAACCCCGACTCCTGCGTCAACTCCGGTGGCGGGCGGCCGTACACGGTGTCCGTCGCCGGAGCGGACAACAAGCCCGGCTCCTACACCACCAACAACGCCAACAGCTCGGCCAACTGGGGCATCGGGCGGAGCTACTCGTTCACCGCCGCCGAGGACGCCCCCGCGGTCACCTTCACCTACGGCACCCCCGGCACCAACCCGAGCTGCCGACCGATGATCACCAACCTCCAGGCGGCACAGACCGCGTCCCTCAAGCCGCCCTCCGCCGCCGACCCGTGCGCGGGCGGCGGCGCGGGCAGCCCGGCCTGCACGACCAACGCGGGCGGCAAGGAGAAGATCGACAAGTGCCCGGCCACCAGCCGGGAGTGCCTGGGGTCGGTCGCCGGCGGCGGCACCAAGGAGAACGCCGGGATCGACCAACAGACCCAGGCGCTCGACGAGTTCACCAACACCCCGCGCGACCAGGACCCGAACGCCGCCCTCGGCGGCCTCTGCCGGGTCGCCGGCCTGCACAACGAGAACCTCGACCCCGGCGACACCGTCCTCGCCCCCGGCACCTGGTGGTACTGCTGAGCCACCACCGGGCGCCCCGCGCACGAGGACGGCGGGCCCGGTGCCGCACGGATGGTTCCCGTGCGGCACCGGGCCCGCCGTCCCGGGTGGCGGTCAGTCCGTCCGCACCCACTCCTGGTCGCCGGTTAGGCGGTACCGCGCCTGCGGGCGCTCCCCGGCCGGGTGCGGGGCGCCCTCGTGGACCCGGCCCCCGTCCAGGGCCCGGCCGGCCTGCAGGCTCAGGCAGTGGTCCTTGGCGTCGAAGGTCTGGGCGACCACGGTGCTGACGTTGGAGCTGGACGGGCTGGTCACCAGGATGTTCTTGATCGTGGTGCCGGTGCCGTCGATCGACATCACCCCGACCGTCCGGGTCATCGCGCCGAGCATCCCGAACTGCAGCTCCTGGTCGGTGCCCACGGTGAACTTCACCTGCGTGGTCTCGGTGTTGGTGCGCTTCCACTCGTGCGAGTACGTCGCCTTGAAGGCCATCTGGAAGGCCGCGGTGGCGGTGAGCTTGAGCTGGCCGGACGCGGTGGCGCTGCTGCTGGTGGTGGACGAGCCGCCGTTGGTGGTGTCGGTGTTGGGGCCCTTGTCCTTGGGCGCGGTGATGTCGGTGTGCGAGGACTCCGTCTTGTCGGAGTTCGCCACCGTGCCGGACACGTTGGTGGTGTTGTCGATCGTGCCCTCGATGGTGGCGGAGCCGGAGATCTCGCCGGACAGGTTGTCGGTGGCGCTCGACTCCAGCACCACCGACCGGTAGACCGTGATCTTCTGGTTGGTGCAGTTGATGACGGTGTTGCCGACCGAGACGACGGCGGCCGTCCGCTCCAGCGCCAGCCCGGGGAGGAACCGGAAGCTGCACCCGTACTCGCGCCCGCAGCCGTGCGCCACGGCGACCGCGTCGGGCAGCGGGGTGTCACCGTCGAAGGCCCGCGCGACCACGTCCTCGACGGCCTGCTGCACCGGGGCCGGCACCGGCACCGACGCCGGCCCCGGTTCGTCGGCCAGGGCGGGTGCGGCCGTCAGGCCGCTCACCATCAGACCCCCCACCGCCAGGAGCGCGACGGCCGGCGCCGCCGGCCGCCTCACCGCTTGCTCCAGGTGCCCTCGGCGGTGCGCACGTACGTGGCGTCCGGCGCCCGCCCGGGCGGGTCGGGCACCGTCCCGGCGGACCCGGGCCGCGCCACCGACCGGCCCGGCGGCCGCAGCGACTTGCAGACGTCCGGGCGGGAGAAGGTCTGGGCGACGATGGAGCTGCTGGTGGCGACGGACGGGCTGTCCACCACCACGTTCTTGATGAAGCGGCCGGTGTGGTCGACCGACAGGATGCCGACCACCCGGGTGACCGCGGTGAGCGTGCCGAACTGGAGCTCGTCGTTGGACGACACGGTGAACACCACCCGGGTGGTCTCCCGGACGGTCGCCTGCCACTGCTTGGAGTACGCGGCCTGGAAGGCGAGCTCGAAACTGGCCTTCGCGCCCAGGTGGAGGGCGTTGGACCCGGCCACGGTGGTGCTGTTGTCCTTGCTGTCCTGGAACTTGTCCTGGGTGGTGGGGCCCTTGTCCTTGTTCGCCCCGTACTCGGTGGTGCTGGTGGTGGTGTTGTTCGCCTGGCTGCCCTGCGCGGAGGCGGTCACCGTGGTGTCGATGCTGCCGGTGACCGTCGCCTTGCCGGAGATCGAGCCGCCGATGTTGTCGGTGCTGCTGCTGGCCACCGTCAGGGTGCGGTCGACCTCCATGTCACTCCCGGTGCAGTTGATCGCGGCGTTCCCGATCGAGGCGACGGCGCTGCCGAACAGGCCGATCACCCGGTCCGTCGCCCGGAAGGTGCAGGCGTCGGGCCGGTCGCACTGCGCGGCGACCTCCTCGGGCGAGGACAGCCTGGTGTCGCCGTCGTACGCCTCGGCCGCCGGCATCGGCGGCAGCGGCGCCAACCGGCCGTCCCCGGCGGGCGGGGGGCCGGCCGTGGCCTCGGCCCCCTCTGCGCTCTCGGCGGCCACCGCCGGCGCGGCCGGTGCGGCGAGCGGCACCAGGCCGCCCAGGAGCGCCAGCCCGGTCAGCGCGGCCCCGGGCGCGGCGGCGGCGCAGCGGCTTATCCACCTGGGTCCGGCCGTTCGCACCGGTCTCACCGTTCGCGCCGATCGCGCCGTTCGCGGGCGTGCGGAACCGACCACGGATGTGCTCCTCACTCGTCGACGACCCCCGTACCGAGCCGTCCGAACGGGCTCCCAGCCCGTGGACGGCCCCCCGGCCCATCCTCGGCGACCTTCGGATCGCGGGCGAACGGTCGGTCGCCGCGAGTGCGCCATTCGATGGCACGTCACCCGGTGGGACGTCAAAGCGCGCCCAGCGGTGGCGGATCAGCCCCGGCCCGGGGCCTTGCGCAGCGGGAACCAGCGCTCGGCGGCAGCCCGCGCGTCCTCGGTCAGCACGCTGTACGGGACGGGCTCGCGGCCCGCCTCGCGCACCAGGTCCTCCAGGTGATCGCGCAGCACCCACACGTCCTCCGGGTCCGCCCCGGCCACCCCCAGCGCCTCCGCCAACCGCCCTTCGGCGAAGCCGAGTTGCGCACCGACCCGGTCCGCCCCGATCCCGGTCAGTTCCAGGTTGGCGCGCAACTCGGCGGCGGTACGGGCGAGCTCCTCGGCGTTCAGCGACATCGCGGTCTCCCGGGCGGACGGTGGGCGACTGTTCCTGCCCGCATGCTACGTCCGCCGCCCCCGCCCCGCCCCTCCCGTCCGCCCGCACCCCCGTCCGCCCGTCCGCTCATCCGTCCGCGCGGCGGCGGCGCCGGTACTCGGCCAGCCAGCCCCGGACCTGCTCCTCGTCGTGCAGGTGGGGGGCGTCCGAACCGTGCCGCAGGTCGATGCCGTGGAGCAGTTCCAGCGCCCAGGCGGAGGTCTCGTCCCACTCCCGCGCGTCGTCCCGCAGCATGTCCCCGGCCCAGCGGTCGACGGCGTCACGGTCCGCGGTGCCGTCCGCGACCTCGGCGAGCCGCCGCTCGATCCCGTCCTCGGCCGCCGCCCCCGCCGTCACGCCCGCCCCTCCGTCTCCGCAGCCCCCGTCTCGGCGGCCTCCTGCGCCGCCATCACCTCGTCGCCGTGCGCGAAGGCCCACGCGCCGACGGCGTCGATCGCCGGCAGCAGGGTCCGGCCCAGCGCGGTGAGTTCGTAGGCCACCCCGGGCTGTTCGGGCTGCGGCGGGCGGCGGTCGACCAGGCCGTTGTACTGCAGGCGGCGCAGCGTCTCGGTGAGCACCTTGGAGCTGATGCCGCCGATGCGTCCACGCAATTCGACGTGGCGGCGCGGGCCCTCGCGCAGGGCCCAGATCACCACGGCGTTCCAGGTGTTGGAGAGCAGGTCGAAGGCGAGGCGGGCCCGGCAGTCGGCGAGCACGGGGTCAACGGTCACGTACCGAATGGTGCCTGACCGCCTCCCTAGGCTCACATCCGAGGTCGAAATCCCCACGACCGCACGACCGCACGACCACCCCGACAGGAGCGAGTCCATGAGGATCGGCATTCTGGGCACCGGCAACATGGCGGACGCGCTGGGCACCCACTGGGCCCGCGCCGGACACCGACTCACCATCGGCGGACGGGACTTGGCGAAGGCCCGGGACGCGGCCGAACGGATCGGCCACGGCGCCCGGTCCGGAACGCTGCGCGAGGCCACCGTGGACGCCGAAGTGGTGCTCGCCGCCCTGCCGTTCGGTGCGGGCGAGCAGGTCGTCCGGGAACTCGCCGAACCGCTCGCGGGGCGGACCCTGATCGACTGCGCCAACCCGGTCGGCCCCGGCTTCCGGCTGCTGACCGGCCACGGCCCGTCCGCCGCCGAGCAGTTGGCCGCCGCCGCACCCGGCAGCCGGGTGGTGAAGGCGTTCAACCTCTGCCACGAGGACGTGTGGCGGATGCGCCCGCCGGTCTTCGACGGCCGCCCGCTCGCCGTCCCGCTGTGCGGCGACGACCCCCGGGCCCTGGAACAGGTCTCCACCCTGGTGGCCGACTCGGGCTGCACCCCGCTCCCGGCCGGCGGCCTCGACCGGGCAGGTCTGCTGGAGGCCACCGCCGCCCTCTTCATCGGCCTCTGGGTCGGCGCGGACGCGGACGCCCAGGCCATCGCGCCCCCGCTCGCCTACGCCACCGGCCCGAACGGCGGCTGACCGCGGGCTACCCGGGCCCGGGCCCGCCCTCCGACGGCGGGAGTTCGTCCAGCAGGCGGTTCGCGTACTCGTCCTCCGGGCCGAGGTCCCGAACCGCCTGCCGGGCCTCCCGGGCCCGGCCCGTACTCCCCAGCAACCGGATCAGGACGTACAAGGCGTAACGGTCACCGTCGGCGGCCCGCGCGCGCAGCGCCTCCACCCTCCCCCGTTCCCCGAGGGCCCGGTCGAGCGTGCGACGGGCGTGCACGTCGGTCCGGGCGAGTCGTGCCAGTTCCTCCGACCGTCCCGCCGCCACGAGCAGGCGCAGGTGCCAGAGGTGGTTGTCGTGAGCGTGGTGGTCGGCCGAATAGCACTCGGCCCGGGCGCTCACCAACGCGATGGCCCGGTCCCACTCCTGCCGCCGCTCCGCCTGCCTGGCCTGCTCGAACCACTCCACGGCACGAGTGTCGCAGCCACGGACTTCCCGAGCGCCCCCGGCTCCGCCCCGGCCCCCGGTGGCCCCGGCGGTCCCGGGACCGGCTACTCCGCCAGCTCCCCGGCGAGCCGGGCCCAGGCGTCCTCCGGCACGCCCTCCTCCCCCACCGCGACCACGTGCAGGGCGACGTGGTCCGCCCCGGCCGCCCACTGCTCGCGGACCCGGCCCGCGACCGCCCCGGCGCCGCCGTGGGCCACCAGGGCGTCGACGACTTCCCGTCCCGGCGGGTCCACCTCCCGGCGGCCCGCCGCCTGCAGCAGTTCACGCCGGTTCGGCAGCGCGGCCGCCGCCAGCTCGACGGCGGCCCGCTCGACGGCGGAGCGCCCGGCAGCGGAGCTCCCGGCAGCGCCGCCGCCCGGAGCGAGCACGCAGAGCTGGACGACGGCCAGCAGGCGGTCCGGGCCGAGCAACCGGCGGGCCTCGCGGGTGTGGTCGACCGGCAGGCCGAGCACCAGCGCGCCGTCGGCGCCCTCCGCCGCCACCTCCAGCATCGGCCGGCCCAGCGCCGAGACGAGCCTGGGCACCCGCGCCGCCGTTCCGTCGCCGGGCGGACCGAACGGTGCCGCGTCCAGGCCGGCGAGGTACGTCCGGACCGCGTCGACGGGCGGGCGGTGGGCGTGGCCGCGCACGGTCTGCGCCAGGCTGGGGTGGCTCTCCCACAGCGTCGTCAGGAAACGTCCGGGGTGGGCCTCGTCCAGCGTCCGGGCTCCGGCCGCCGTCGCCACCGCGTCCCGGGCGTGGATGTCGGCCATCCCGCAGGCGACGGTGATCCGTTCGCTCGCGGCCAGCAGCAGCGCCGCCTGCGCCATCGCCTCCCGGCCGCCGGTCTCCCCGAACCACAGCGTGCCGTAGCCCAGCCGTTCGGCGGCGGCGACCGCCCGGCGCAGCTCCGCGAGCGGCCATGCGTCCGCGTCCCCCGCCCACACCCCGACCCGGCCGAGCGGCGGCAGCCCGCCCCGGCCCCGCGCGGTGCCCGTACGGCCCCCGTCCTCCACAGGCCCCACCGCATCCACCCCGTCCCGCTCCAGCGCCTCCGCGCAGGGGCCACCCGGAAGCAAACGGGGTGGCCCTCCACTTGACGGGCGCTACGATATGGGGGACCACCCCGGTTAGCAAGCCGTCAGGAGCCCCGGTGCCCTCGAAGCCCCCCGCCACCTCCGCTTCCGCCTCCACCTCTCCCCCGCCGCCCCGACCGATGCGCGCGGACGCCCGGCGCAACCACGAGCGCATCGTGGCGATCGCCGGAGTGCTGGTCGCCGAACAGGGGGCGGACGTCTCGCTGGAGGAGGTCGCCCGGGTGGCCGGCGTGGGGTCCGCGACGCTGCACCGGCACTTCCCGTCACGTCAGTCGCTGCTGGAGGCGGTGTTCAGGGGCCGGGTGGCCGCCCTCTGCGCGCAGGCCGACGAACTCTCCGCCGCACTGCCCCCGACCGACGCCCTGATCGACTGGCTGCACGCCGTCGGCGCCCACGCGGTGGCCAACCGCGGTCTCGGCACCTCGCTGCTGCGCGGCGCGCAGGAGGCCGCCGACGGCGATCCGGCCTTCGGCGCCGACTGCCACACGATGATCGTCGAGGCCGGCCAGCGCCTGCTCGACCGCGCCGCGGCCACCGGCACCGTCCGGCCGGAGGCGACGGTCGTCCGGCTCCTCACCCTGGTCAGCGCCCTCGCCGCCGCCACCGAGGCCACCCCGGACGGCCCCGCCGAGACCCGCCAACTGCTCGACCTCGCACTGACCGGCATCAACGCCCCCGGCTGACCCCCGCCCGAGCCGACCGGCCGGCTCAGAGCGCGCGCAGCAGGTGGTCCGCCGGGGCGTAGTCGATCTTCCAGTCGGCACCGACCCCCACCGCGCCGTCCCGTTCGCAGCGCAGCCCCACCGTCACCCAGCAGACCGCCCCGTCGGCGGTCAGCGAGAAGGCCACCGCCGTCTCGAACTCGACTCCTCCGCACGGGCATTCGGCCACCTCGGGTTCGGCCTCCGCCCACACCTCCGCACTGTCCGCGAGGAACGCCCGCCGCTCGCAGCGCGCGCACTCCCGCTCCGCGCACCCCTCGGTGCCGTCCACCCGGACGGTGAACACCCGTCCGCCGCAGCGCTCGCACTCGCACCCGCCGAGCACCGCCGGACGGTACTCGGCGGCACCGCGCAGGAACTCCGCGAGCTCGCCGGAGACCGCCGCCCCGATCCACCGTTCAGCATCCACCCCCGCATCCTCACAGCACCCCCTGACACCCGGGCCGCCCCGCGCCCCGCGTCGCCCCGCCTCCACCAGGTCGGCCGGCCGGCCGCCGTCACATCCGGCCGCTCCGGCGGCGGGCGACCAACTCCCGGGCGGCGTCGGCGCAGTGCGGGAAGTCGAAGGCGAACCCGGCCTCCAGCAGCCGGCCGGGCACCACGCGCCGGCTCTTCAGCAGCAGTTCGGTGTCCGTCCGGAGGGCGAGCGCGCCGAGTTCCGCCATCCAGCGGGTGGCGGGCAGGCCCACCGGCACGCCGTTCGCCCGTCGCAGCGCACGCATCAGCTCGCGCTGCGGCAGCGGGTTCGGCGCGGCCAGGTTCACCGGCCCGGCGAGCCCCTCGGTCTCGGCCAGGAAGCGCACCGCCCGCACGAAGTCACGCTCGTGGATCCAGGACACGTACTGCCGTCCGCCCGCCACCGGCCCGCCCAGGCCCAGCCGGGCCAGCCAGGACAGCACGTCGAACACCCCGCCCCGGTCCGGGCTCAGCACCATCGCGGCTCGCAACGCCACCTTCCGGGTGCCGGGCGTGGCCGCCCGCTCCTGCTCGGCCTCCCAGTTCCGGGCGATCCGGACGCTGTACTCCCAGTAGCCCGGCACACCGGGCTCGGTGCCGCCGATGACGCCGTCCGCCTCGTCGTTCGGGGCGTCGAAGCGGTGCGCGTACACCGTCGCCGTGCTCATCTGCAGCCAGACCCGGGGCGGACGGGCGGCCGCGGCGATCGCCTCGCCGACCACCCGGGCCGAGTCCACCCGGGAGTCCATCATCTGCTGGAGGTTCTCCGGCGTGTACCGGCAACTCACCGTCCGCCCGGCCAGGTTGACCACGACGTCGGCGCCGTCCAGCTGCTCGGCCCAGGCGCCGAGGGAGCGGCCGTCCCAGGCCACGTGGT
This sequence comes from Kitasatospora sp. NPDC015121, assembly GCF_055562955.1. NCBI lineage: Bacteria > Bacillati > Actinomycetota > Actinomycetes > Kitasatosporales > Streptomycetaceae > Kitasatospora > Kitasatospora sp. NPDC015121. The sequence goes on along the minus strand of NZ_JBVHEH010000038.1, from coordinate 24,895 downwards.
GCGGGGCGGTGGGTGCCCGGGTGAGGACCACCACCTGGTGCCCGTCGGCGCGCAGCGCGCGCTCCAGCATCGTGCCGACCTGCCCGGTACCACCGGGAATCACGTACTTCACGAGGGAGACCGTACTCTTCAAATTGAACGCGTTCAATTCCCTCTCTCCGACCCCACCGCCCCGACCTTCCGTGCTCCCTGCTATCCATGCCGCATGGACACCGAGCACCCGGACCCGGCCGACCTCGCCGCCCTCCGCGCCGCCTTCGGCCTCGACGGCAACGGTGACGGCGGTGGCGGTGGGGACGCCCTCGACTGGGAGGCCGTCCACGCCTTCGAGGCGCAGCACGGCATCGTCCTGCCCGAGCCCTACCGCACCTTCGTCGCCGAACTGAGCGACGGCTCGCGCCTCGGGCCACCCGGGTCCGGCCTGCTCGGGCTCGCCGACATGCCCCCCGACTGGGGCGACGACCGTCCCGCCCGGGACCTCTCCCGGCCGTTCCCGCTCACCGGGGCCTGGATCTGGGAGGACGACGAGGAGACCCCGGAGGAGGAGTTCGACGCGCGCGTCGGGCAGGTCTCCGACGACGGGACGATCGTCCTCGGCGGCGACGGCTGCGGCTTGTACTGGCACCTGGTCGTCACCGGTCCGCAGCGCGGCCACATCTGGCAGGTCACCGACGTCGGCGCCGCCCCGTTCGGCGCCGAGTTCGGCCACACCACCGCCGCCGCCGGCTTCGCCGGCTGGGTGGCCCACTGGCACGCCGGCCTCCCCTGGTTCGACGCGGAGGCCTGAGCCGCTCCGCTCCACCGGCCCCGCCCCGTCCTGCCCTCAGCGGACGGGACTGTCGAGATGTCGACCTACCGACAGCCTCTCCGCACGTCTCCTCCCCTCCCCCTCAGCCGCTCCGCTCCTCCTACGGCCGCACCCAGGGGGCCCGGCGCTCGCCCGGTTCCAGGTGCTCGTGCCAGTACCGGAGGACCACCCCGGTTGCGGCCTCCAGCCACCCGGCAGCTCGGGTACCGCCGTCCCACCTCCGCGACCACCGGCATCCCGGGCAAGGACGAGCCGGCGCCCCCGAGGTCACCGAGCGTGGCGGATTCGCCTCCTCCTGGCCCGTTCAGCGCTCCACCAACGGCTCTTGCGCCGACAGCCGACGACGCAACGTCACTGGTTGACCAGTCGTCAGTATCCGTGCGATCTTGCCTTCCGGCCGGGGACGAACCCCGGTCCCGTAGAGGCACAGGGGGGACCTCGCATGGGCAAGGACGATTCCGCGCGGGACGGCGGGGGCGGGCCGCTCCGTCGCCGGGCACTGCTGACGGGGGCGGCGGCGGGGGTCGCGGGCATCGCGGTCACGGCGAACGCGCAGTCCGCGTCGGCCGTGACGACCGGCGCGAGCGGAGTGGCCGACTGGTTCGACGTCAAGGACTACGGCGCGACCGGCGACGGTTCGACGGACGACACCGCGAAGGTGCAGGACGCGATCAACGCGGCGTCCGCGCAAGGCGGCACGGTCTACTTCCCGGCCGGCAGGTACCTGGTGAAGCCGGCCGGCGCCACGACGCCCGCGCTGGCCGTGGGCGGCAACGGCGTGCGCCTAGTCGGCGCGGGCAACAAGGCGTCCATGCTGGTCAAGGGAGCCAACGGGCCGCTGCTGCGGATCTCCGGCGCGGGCCCGGACGCCACCGGCGCGACCCACCGGCGCTACTGCGCGGTGGAGGACCTCGGCTTCAACGGCAACGGCAGGACCGGCCTGGTCCTGGAGCTGTACTACAACGACAACACCGTCGTCCGGGACGTCTACATCACCAGCAACATGGACGTCTGCATCGACGGCGTGGAGCTGTGGGACTCGCGGTTCTACAACCTGGTGGTGGAGTCCAGCACCGGTCCGGTCGGCACCACCGGCGCCCCCAACATGTGGCTGCGCAACGCCTCCGCCGCCTCCGGCTGGGGTTCCAGCACCGACAACACCAACCAGGTGCACGTGATCGGCTGCCGGTTCGAGGCCTTCGGCACCGGCGCGCTGTGGATCACCGCCGGTCCGGGCTCGACCAACAACCCGAACGGCATCTACGTCACGGACTGCAAGTTCGAGACCTCGCAGCTGATCAGCGGCCCGCACTTCAAGGTCGACGCGTCCAGCAAGCACGTGCACGCCCGCAACATCTACTGCTACGCGGGCAACTTCTCCCCCGCCCTCGACAGCACCCAGCAGCACGCCCAGAACATCATCGCCTGGGCACCCGCCGCCTCCTCCCTGGAGGACGTGCTGATCGCCAACGGCTCGACCGCGACGGTCAATTCGGGCATCGACCTGTACGCCGGCACCGGCAGCACCGCGATGCTGCGCAACGTGGTCGGCCTGTACGGGACGGCGCCGCTCGGCGCGCACGTGTACTACGAGTCCCCGCTCCCCGGCGACGTGCGACTGGAGAACACCTACGGCAACAAGGGCGCCCAGACCAGCGGCACCGTCCCGGGCACCAACGCGCCCGGCCTGGCGCTGCGCCAGGTCGCCGGTCCGGTCTCGGACGCCTCGTTCCAGCGCGCCCCGGCCAACGGCACCCTCGCCGTCGACACCGTCAACCAGCGCCTGTACGTGCGGATCAACGGCGGATGGAAGTCCTCCCCGCTCAGCTGACCCGACCCGGGGTGGGCCGCCCCGGCCCACCCCGGCCCACCCCGGCTCTCCAGCAGCCCACTTGACGTTCCGTCAAAGATCTTCTCCCCAGGGCGGATTGGCACCGGGGACCGCGACCGTCCGGGCCGCCACGCGGGCGGCGAAGGCGCAGGCCCGTTCCAGGTCCTCGGGGGTCAGCGAGTCGAGCCGGCCGCCGAGGTGGCCCTGGGCGGCGAGGGAGTGCAGCAGGCCGGCGGTGAAGGAGTCGCCCGCGCCGACGGTGTCCGCCACCGGTGTCGCGGGCGCCGCCACCCGGACCCGGCGGCCGTCCAGCGAGGCGAGCGCGCCGCGTTCGCCGAGCGTCACCACGACCAGCGGGACGCCCGCCGCGTGCCACTGGTCGCAGGCGTCCTCGGGCGCGGCGCCGGGCAGCAGGACGCCCAGGTCGTCCTCACTGAGGCGCAGCAGGTCGGCCAGTTCGCACCAGCGGTCGATCCGCTCCCGGTAGACGTCGGGGGCGACCAGCAGCGGGCGCACGTTCGGGTCGATCGAGACGGTGGCGTACAGGCGGGCCTCGGCGAGCAGGTTCTCGATCCGCGGGCCGCCGGGGTCGCGGGCCAGCGCGAGCGAGCCGGTGTGCAGGCACACCGAGCCGTCCCGGCGGGCGGCGTCCAGTTCCTCGCGGGTCCACTGCCAGTCGGCGGTGCCCTCCGCGTGGAAGGAGTACGTGGCGTGGCCGTCGGCGTCGAGGGCGGCCAGCGCGAGGGTGCTGGGTTCGGCGGCCGCGACGGTGTCCGCCAGGTCGACGCCGGAGTCGGCCAGGTGGGCGCGGAAGAGCGCGCCGAACGGGTCGGCCGAGATCCGGCCGACGAACCGGGTCGGCGTGCCGAGCCGGGCCAGCGCGACCGCGGTGTTCGCCGGACCGCCGCCCGGCAGCACCCGCAGCGCGAGCTCGCCCGTCCGGGCTCCGTCCCGCTCGACGAAGGCGTCGGCGACGCACTCCCCGACCACGGTGATCTGCCGACCCGCCATCGAAACCAGCCTCCCAACAGGGCGAACGCACATCCAGCGGTCCGGACTCCATCACCGCGACCCACCCGTAGTCAACGCGCGGCCCACCATCGGGTCACCACCGCCCCTGCCCTTGGCCGCGCCCGTTCCGCCGATGTACGTTTCAGCGCGCCCGGGCGGGTGACCTTCATCAAGTGGGAGCGCTCCCAGGGGTCTTGACGATCCGAAGGGCCATCTGGCTTCATATGGCGAACCCACGAGGGGTGCGAGTGGGAGCGCTCCCGATCCTTCCCCCACCATGACCGGACTGCTCCCCCCTCGCCCCCGTCCCCCCGTCCCCCTCCGCCCCAGCACGTTCCACCCGGGTTCCACGAACGTCTCGGACCACCCCACCCCCACCGGACGCCCCCACCCGCGTCCAGAGAGGAACGAGACCCATGCGCCTCCAGCTGCGCCGGCGCCTGTCGCGCCGATTGGCGGGCTGTGCCGCGGCCCTGACCGCCGCGCTCGTCACCACCCTGACCGCCCCCGCCGCTCCGGCGGCCCACGCCGCCACCAGCACGGCCGGCACCACCACGACGGCCGTGACAGCCGCCGCCACGGCCGGTGCGGGAGCCGGCTACTGGCACACCAGCGGCCGGCAGATCCTGGACGAGGCCGGAAACCCGGTGCGGATCGCGGGCATCAACTGGTTCGGCTTCGAGACCTCCAACTACGTGCCGCACGGCCTGTGGAGCCGCGACTACAAGTCGATGATCGACCAGATGAAGTCGCTGGGCTACAACACCATCCGCCTGCCGTACAGCGACGACATCTTCAAGGGCACCGCGCCGAGCAGCATCAACACCTCCGGCGGGATGAACTCCGACCTGGTCGGCCTGAACTCGCTCGGCGTGATGGACAAGCTGGTCACCTACGCGGGCAGCATCGGCATGAAGGTCATCCTGGACCGCCACCGCCCGGACTCCGGTGGACAGTCGGCGCTCTGGTACACCTCCTCGGTGCCGGAGTCGACCTGGCTGGCGAACCTCAAGTCGATCGCCGCCCGGTACACGAACAACCCCGCCGTGATCGGCATCGACCTGCACAACGAGCCGCACGACCCGGCCTGTTGGGGCTGCGGCGACCTCGCCACCGACTGGCGGCTGGCCGCCCAGCGCGGCGGTGAGGCCGTCCTGGCGGCCAACCCGAAGCTGCTGGTCTTCGTGGAGGGCGTGCAGAGCTTCAACGGCAGCTCGTACTGGTGGGGCGGCAACCTGCAGGGCGCCGGCCAGTACCCGGTCCAACTGAGCGTCCCCAACCGGGTGGTGTACTCGGCGCACGATTACGCGACCAGCGTGGCGCAGCAGACCTGGTTCTCCGACCCGAGCTTCCCCTCGAACATGCCGGGCGTGTGGGACAAGAACTGGGGCTACCTGTTCAACCAGAACATCGCCCCGGTGTGGGTCGGCGAGTTCGGCACCACGCTCCAATCGACGGTCGACCAGGCCTGGTTGAAGGCCCTGGTGCAGTACCTGCGCCCGACCGCGACGTCCGGCGCGGACTCCTTCCAGTGGACGTTCTGGTCCTGGAACCCCAACTCCGGTGACACCGGCGGCATCCTGAACGACGACTGGACGACGGTCAACACGGTCAAGGACGGCTACCTGGCCTCGGTCAAGGCCCCGGGCTTCGGCTCCACGGGTGGCGGCACCGGCGGCGACGTCCAAGCGCCTTCCGTGCCCGCCGGGTTGACCGTCACGGGCACCACGGCGAGCAGTGTGTCGCTGTCCTGGACGGCCTCCACCGACAACACCGCGGTCACCGGCTACGACGTGTACCGGGGCGGAACGAAGGTCGCCTCGACCACCTCGACCTCCTATACGGACGGCGGACTGACCGCGGCGACGGCATACAGCTACACCGTCCGGGCGAAGGACGCGGCGGGCAACGTGTCGAGCGCCTCGGCGGCGGTGACGGCGACCACCGCGACGAACGGCGGCGGGACGAACGCCGGGTGCGCGGCGACCGTCGCCCTGAACGACTGGGGCAGCGGCCTGACCGCGACGGTCACCGTCACCAACACCGGCAGCACGCCCACCAAGGGCTGGCAGGTGGCCTGGACCTGGCCCACCACCCTGCAGATCAGCGGAAGTTGGAGCGCGACCGTGACCCGCAGCGGGCAGACCGTCACCGCGACGAGCCTGCCCTACAACGGGGCGCTCGCCCCGGCCGCCTCCACCTCCTTCGGCATCCAGGCGACCCGGAGCGACGCCGGCGCGGCGGCGACCACGACGGCGGTCTGCACCGCGACCCCCTGACCCGCTCCCCGCGCACCACCCGCTCCCCGCACCACGCGTTCACCGCCGACCGGTCGTCCTGGACGGCGGTGAACGCGCTTGCCGGGTCGGGTGGTTGGGAACCGGAAGTCGGTCCCCTCCCCCCGCTTCGGCGGCCCGAGTCCCGTGATTCACGCCGTGCGCAGGGCCTCCAGGAAGCCGGCGCCCGCGAAGTCCCCGACCGGCGGGAGCCGGCGTACGAGGGAGGCCGCGAACGCGTCGATCGCGGTGAAGTCCGTGCGCCAGCCGTGCGCGTCCAGCCAGTCGGCGGTACCGGCGCCCAGGCCGCCCCGCCACAGCGCGGTCATCTCGGCGAGCCCCGCCACGACGGGCACCCCAGACACGTCCCGCCCCTGCTCGGTCAGCAGCCGGCTGCCCGGGGCCGACAACCCGCCGACGGCGGTGAGCAGCCGGGCGGCCTGCTCGGCGTCCAGGTAGACCAGCAGCCCTTCGGCCAGCCACACGGTGGGCTCCCCGGGATCGAACCCGGCCGCGACCAGCCGTCCCGTCCACTCCGGGTCCGCCAGATCGGCGGCCAGCGCGGTGCGCTCACAACGCGCTTCGGCCCCGTGCTCGTCGAGCACCCCCTGCTTGAAGTCGAGGACCGCCGGCAGGTCGATCTCGAACAGCCGGGTCCCGGTCGGCCAGTCCAGCCGGTGGGCCCGCGCGTCGAGCCCGGCGGCGAGCAGCACCACCTGGCGGGCTCCGGCGGCGAGCAGCCGGTCGTCGTAGAAGCGGGTGCGCATGATGCCCCTGGCCACCAGCACCCGGGCGAACGGCTCCGTCGGCCCGGCCGTGGGCAGCGGAGCACCGGCGGCCTCGATGAAGGCCAACGCGTAGGGGTCGGTGAACAACGGCTCCGGTTGGGCGCTCTCGTAGGCACGGACCCGCGCCACCGAGAGCGCGGTGCGGGAGACGGGGCTCAGCTGCGCGGCCCGGTGTGCGGCAGGGGCGGGGTCCGTGGAGTCGTTCGTCGTCATGCCCGCAAAACTACATCGCTACAGATGCATCTGTGAAGATGCATCTATAGCGATGCGTTACGCGTCATCGATGAGCAGGAACCAAGTGGCACGTCACCGATGACTCGGCATCAATGACACGGCATCGGTGTCCCGACATCGGTGACGCGACACCGATGAGCCGAAAGCCGTGATGCGACATCGATGTCAGGTCACGAACAATGCATCCCCGGCGATACATCGGCACAGATGCAGCCCCCGCCAGGGCGGTAGCCTGTCCGCCATGGACGGCGTACGGCTTCTGCGACTGGGCAAGCGGCTCACCGAGCTGGGCCGGGCGATGGTCACCGACCACGCCTCGGAGACCCTCACCCCGGGCGAGATCGCGGTGATCTCGGACGTCTACCAGCACCCGGACAGCTCGGTGCAGGACATCCGGGTCCGGACCGGATTCGCCCAGAGCCACGTCTCCACCTCCGTCGCCCGGCTGCGCGAGCGCGGGCTGCTGGACGCCGCCGCCGATCCGGCCGACGGGCGTCGCACCCTGCTGTCCGTCTCCGCACTCGCCCGCGGGTACGTCCGCACCCGGGCCGCCCGCCCCGCCGAACCGCTCCTGGCCAGGGCCCTCACCGATCCGGCCCAGGCGCAGCGGGCCGCCGAGCTGCTCGACGAACTCGCCGCCCTGCTGCTCCCCGCCCCGGCGGCGGAGCCGGCCTCCCCGGCCGCAGCCCCGTCGGGGCCGACCGAGCCGGGTCCGACCACGCGCTGAGCCGCCGGCCCACCCGGGCGGCGACGGGGCCGCGACAGGGGTCGGCGGGGTCGGGGGGGCCGGCGGGGCCGCACCGGCCGGTCAGGGCGCCGGCGGTTGCCCGAGGAGCGCCCGTCGCCGCTGTCGGTGAGCATGGAACGGACCGACCGACGCACGCCGCGGTCCCAGTCCATCGCACGGAGGCCATGAATGATCCAGATCGCCGACATCCGGGAGTGGCGCAACCACGACGTGGTCGACCAGGACGACAAGAAGATCGGCAGTCTGGAGAACGTCTACGTCGACACCGCGACCGACGAACCGTCCTTCGCCACCGTCACGGTCGGCATGCTGGGTCGGCACCGCCTGGTGTTCGTGCCGATCGCTGACGCGGTGGCCGGCCCCGGCTACCTGCGGGTGCCGTTCCACCGCAACGACGTGAAGGACGCGCCGTCCATCGGCACCGACGACGTACTCACCGCCGAGCAGGAGCCCGAGGTGTTCGCGCACTACCACCTCGCCTACGCCACCGGCACGGGCGGCGAGCGGCGGCTGGCCCGCCGCTGAGATCCCGCGGTCCGCCCCGCCCTCGCCCTCCGCCCTCCGCCTTCCACCGCCGTCCCGGCGTCGGAAGGGGTCCCCAGGGTTCCGTTCAGGCCGACAGCAGTCCGGCCAGCCCGCCGTCCCAGTCGATCCGCTCGGACTCGCTGCCCAGGGGCACCAGCTCGGCGGTGGTGGCGAGGAAGGCCGCGATCGCGGCGCAGTCGGCGGTGAGCACCACCGTGCCGCCAGCGCCACCGAGCGCCAGGCACAGCTTGCCGTCGTCCAGCGGCGCGAAGTGGATGTCACCCTCCCCGACCGGCCCGCGCAGCGAGGCCAGCAGCATCTCCCGCGACAGCACCCAGCGGGCCCCGGCGGCGCGCGGGCCGAAGTCCAGGCTCACCGCGTACGGGTCGTCGGGTCGGTAGCGCCAGTCGGTGTCGAGCTGGACGGCGGTGCCGTCGGGGGCGAGCAGGTGCAGGGTGATCCGCTCGGTGACGGGGCCCATGGCGGTGCTCCCTTCCGTTTCTCGCAGGTGGGTGGAGATTCCGTACGAAAACCCGACAGCCCGACGGCCCTGTCACCGGGCGAACCGAGGACCCGAAGCCCGGTGAGCCGAGGGACCCGACGGCACCGACGCGCCGGTGCGAGGGCGTCGGGACGGCCGGTCAGGCGGCCAGGTGCTGTCGGTGGTCCTCGACGTGGGCCTTGAAGGCGGCGAGTTCGTCGATGACGCGGCGGTCGGTGAAGCCCAGCCCCTCGACCACGTGGTCCCACAGCCCGTGGGGTTCGGTGTCGAGCTGGAGCATCAGCCGGGTGCTGTGGTCGCTGGTCCGGTGGAAGGTGACCACACCGGAGTGTCCCGGCTGCTCGGGGCCGCCGCTCCAGGCGATCCGGTCGGGCGGCAGCACTTCGGTCGCGGTAGAGCCGCGCTCGGCCCCGCCGCGCATGCACGCGGGGAGCGGCGAGTACACGGTCCATTCGTGGAAGACGGCGCCGATCGGCGCGTCGATCTCGATGGACTCCTCGATCCGGCCCATGGGTGTTCCCTCCTCCACCGGGGCGCGGCCGCCGGGTGCGGTCCGCGTCGGGGGCCGTGTGCCCCGCCCTCCGCCGCGCATGCGCGTTCGACCGGCCCGAACACCGGGATACTTCCTTCACAGAAACTACACACTCGGATCCGGCATGATCGAGGGAGACCCGGGTACCCGGGGACGGACCGGCCGGAGTCGAGGAAAGGACTGGCATGCGCGTGCCCACTGATGAACTTCTCCTGATCGCCCCCTACGAGGCGTCCTCCGACCAGGCGGAGGCGGCTGCGGAGACATCGTCCCGCAGCGCCACCGTTCCCGCCCCCGCGGCGGGCGACAGCACCGACCTCTTCTCGGAACTCGACCCGGACGTGCTCGCCGACCCGGTGAACGCGACGCCGGCCGACGCCCGCGAGATGACCCGGGTGCTGCTGCGCCGGCTGGCCGGGCTGGAGGAGGGCACCCGGGAGTTCAGCTACGTCCGCACCACCCTGATCGAGCTGAACCTGACCCTGGTGCGGTTCGCGATCCGTCGCTTCGGCAACAGCAAGGAGCCGTACGAGGACCTGCTGCAGGTCGGCTCGGTCGGCCTGATCAAGGCGATCGACCGGTTCGACCCGTCCCTCGGCGTCGAGTTCACCACGTACGCGGTGCCCACCATCGTCGGCGAGATACGGCGCCACTTCCGGGACACCACCTGGTCGGTGCACGTGCCGCGTCGCCTGCAGGAGCTGCGGCTGGACCTGGCGAAGGCGCAGGACGCGCTGGCCCAGACGCTCGACCGCGAGCCGACCGTCGCGGACCTCGCCGAGTACCTCTCGCTGCCCGAGGAGGAGGTGATCGAGGGCCTGGCCGCCGCGAACGCGCACACCGCCGGTTCCCTCGACCTGACCTCGCCGGGCGAGGGCGACGGGCAGCAGCCCGCCGAGCGGCTCGGCCGGGTGGACGGACGTTTCGCGCTGGTGGAGAACCTGGTCGCGCTGAAGCCGCTGATCGCCAAGCTGCCGGAGCGGGAGCGGCAGATCCTGGCGATGCGGTTCTGCGAGGACCTCACCCAGTCGCAGATCGGCGCCCGGCTCGGCCTGTCCCAGATGCACGTGTCGCGTCTGCTGTCCCGTACGCTGGCCCGTCTGCGCACCGGCCTGGAAGCGACGGACTGACGGCCACGGATCGACGCCACGAACCGACGAGCCGACGGCGATGAACGGCAACGAACCGGTGCGGCGGCCCGGCCCGACGGACAGTCGGGCCCACCGGGCCGCCGCACCGGCGGGCACCCCGTCTCGACTGCCGCGCCCGCCGGTGCGTATCGTCGAGGTAGACCGGTCGAGGGAACAGGACGAGGATGCCAGCCGAGAACATGCCCGTAGCGCCACTTGCGGTGGACGTCCGGCGCACGCCATCCCGCGCGGCGATATGCGCGCTGGCGGGCGATCTGGACATCGAGACACTGGGCCCCGCCCGGGAAGCGCTCGACCTACTGGTCGCGGAGCGCCCCCGGGCCCTGGTGGTCGACCTCGGACGAGTGGACTTCTGCGACTCGTCCGGGCTGAACCTCCTGCTCCAGACCCGGATGGCGGCCGTCGAGGACGGGCTGCCCTTCCACCTGGCGGCGCTTTCCGGGCCGGTCCAGCACCTGCTCGAACTGACCGGTGCGAAGGCCGTGTTCACCATTCACGAGACGGTGGACGCAGCCCTCGCCGCAGTAGGGTGAGCCGCCGTCCCGCACCGCCGCCGCCCGCCCCATCCGCACTGTCGGCCGCATCGGGAATAATCCGGACGCGGCCGGGAAACCGATCCGTGAGAACGACCCGTGAGCCTGTGAGAGCGCCGTCCGGAACGAAGGGAACCCGCACGTGACACCGAGCCGGGGCACCCTGGACGGCGACCGTCCGAACACCGGGCCGAGCATGCCCCCTGGCGGGCAGCGCCGCCGCCTGCGACTGGCGGGCGTCCCGCGCCCGGTGGCCCGGGCCCGGGCGTTCACCGCCGAGGCCCTCGGCGACTGGTCGTGGTCCACCCCGCCCGACCCGGACCTCGCCGAGGACGTCGTCCTGCTGGTCGCCGAACTGGTCGGCAACGCGATGCTGCACGCCGGCGGCCCGCTCGAACTGGTCCTGGACGCGACGCCCGCCCGGCTGCGGATCGAGGTCAGCGACGCGTCCACCGTCCTGCCCACCCTGCGCACGCCGCACCACCCGGGCCTGCCCGGCGGGCACGGCCTCTACATCGTGGAGCGCACCGCCGACCGCTGGGGCGCGGTCGGGCACGACCAGGGCAAGTCGATCTGGGCCGAGATCGACGCCACCCGCCTGCTCGCATGAGCCGGAGCAGCCCCCGGTCGCCCGTGCACTCGCCCATCCACCACACGCCGTGAGGGCGGTCCCTTCTCGAAGGGACCGCCCTCACGGCGTGTTCAGGTGCCCGCGCTCAACGGGCACGGGCACGGGCGCGGGCACGGACACCGACGCGGGCACCGGCTCCGTTTCCGGCGCCGCCACCGTCCGCACCGGCCCCGACCCCGGCAACGGCGGCGCGGGGGCGGTTGCGGCGCCGACGGCGCAGCATGCCGCGCCGTTCCTCCTCGGTGCAGCCGCCCCAGACGCCGTAGCGTTCGCCGGTGGCCAGCGCGTGCCGCAGGCAGCGCTCGCGGACGGGGCAGCCGGCGCAGACGGCCTTGGCGGCGCGGTCGCGGTCGTCGTGGGCCTGGCCGCGCTCCCCGGAGGGGTGGAAGAACAGCCGGGAGTCGGCGGCGCGGCAGGCCCCGTCGAGCTGCCAGTCCCACTCCTCCTCGCGGGCGCCGGGCAGGCGCGAGGTCACGGTCATCGGGTACTCCTTCCGTCGGACGGTCGGATCAACGGCTGAGCGGACGCACACGCGGGCACCAGAACGCCCGGGCCCCTGGTCTCCTGAACCCCTGGACGTGCTGACGTCTGGTCGCATGAACGTCCGAGCCGATGAGCGGATGAACGGATTTCCTGTCCGTCTAACCGCGTTCCGCCGTCCGAAGCACCCCGAACCGGTGCTCGTGCCGATACCGGGGTCGGGGGGCTGGACCGGAACCGGGGTACCGGGACGCCGAGGCTCCGGGTCAGCCGTCCTCGGGCTCCGGCGGCGAGGAGACCGGGATGGCGAACTCGGGGCCGTCCTCGGGGGACTTCTCGCCCTCCTCGGGCGGCGGTGAGCCTTCGGCGGTCATCCGGGCCTCGGGGGTCTCGGTGGGCGGCCACTCGTCGGCCGGCGCGTCCTGGTGGGTCCCATCGTGGGTGTGGTGCGACATCGTTCCTCCCGTGCTTCCGTCTCGGCCCCCGCTCTCCATCCTGGCCCCCGTGGCGCGCTGCCGCCCGGCTCGGCCCGGCCCGGCCGGGGCAAGGCAGCAAGGCGGTAGGGCGGCGGGGCGGTGCTCGGCTGGCGGGTTCGGCGGAGACGGGGCACGGTGGACGGAGGAGGGGGTCGTGCACCGCCGTGAGAGGAGAGGCCATGTCGTCGAAGCGCCGCCGCAAGAAGAAGGCCCGCGCGAGGCGTGGAGCGAACCACGGCCGTCGGCCCCAGTGCTGACGGCCGTACGCTCCGCGCCCACCGTCGGGCACTGACGACGTCGAAGCGGTCGTCGTACCGGATCCCAGCCCCGGTACGGCGGCCGCTTCACCGCGTTCCGACCCGGCAGCCGTCCACCGGACGGCGCGCGGCACCCGCAGCCCGGCAGCAGGCGCCCGCCTCGCGGAACTTCGGCGCGGGGCCTCAGCGCACGCCACCGCCCGCCCGCACCGCCGGCTCCGCCCGGGCCCGGGCCGTCGCGGCGAGGCGGATCGGGGACAGTCCGCACGCCCAGACCATGACGGCGCCGAGCAGTCGGGCCAGCGGGCGGTCCCAGAGCCGGCGCACCGCCCAGGGACGGCGGACGCCGAGCGCGTGGCGGGCCCAGGCGGGCAGCAGGCCGATCGCGGCGTTGGTGAGGATCCGGACGGCGAGGCGTTCGCGCCGGGTGCGGCCGAAGCCGCGCATCAGCGCGACCGCCTCCAACGCCTCGGGGGTGGAACGCAGGTGACCGCGCATCCCGTCCAGGTAGCGGGCGAGTCCGGCGCGCGAGACGGGCACGCCGTCCGCGCCGAGGAGTTGGCCGATCTGGGCGACCTCGGCGAGGTAGTCGTCACGCTGGGCTTCGTCCAACCGCCCTTCGCCCGCGAAGACTTGGTAGCCGGCGAGGAAGCAGGCCGCTTCGGCGGCGTGCACCCAGCACAGCAGGTCGGGGTCGTCCGCCCGGTAGGGGCGGCCTTCGGCGTCGCGTCCCCGGACGTGGCCGTGGACGCGGCGGACGGCCGAGATCGCGGCCTCGGCGGCGGCGGAGGAGCCGAGCGTGGTGGTGGAGACGAAGCGGGCGGTGCGGTGCAGCCGGCCGAGCGGGTCGGTGCGGTAGTCGGAGTGCTCGGCGACCGCGCGCATCGCCACGGGGTGCAGCGACTGGAGCATCAGCGCGGCGAACCCGCCGACCAGCATCCCGGCCGGATGCCCGTGCACCTGCCACACCACGCTGTCCGGGCCGAACAGCCCGGGGTCGCCGGCCGGGCGGTCGTAGCGTTCCAGGTGCAGATCGGCGCCGTGCACCGTCGAGTTGATCTCCTGCAGCAGCCGGTGCCGCAGCGCCTGCGTCGGCCGCCGCCTCCCGGTCGCCGCTCGCCCGTCCGCCATCCTCCACCGCCGTTCCCGGTCCGCCCCGCTCGTGCCCCGGCCGCTGTCCGGCCCTCTGCCGCTCACCCTACGTCGCGTCCGCCAGCCCGCGGGAGCGGTCGGAGCGGGGCGGGAACGGGAGCCGGAACGGAGGTGACAGGGGGCGGGTCCGCGGCTACGATCACGGCGATGACCACTCACGGATTGGAGGTCCCGTCCTTCCGAAGTGTGTGCTGATGCACGACACTTCCCTCCAGGACGAGGACACTCGCCACAGCTTCTGGTCCCGGGTCCGGCGCTTCGCCGTCCCTCCGACCATGATCGAGACCGCCACCGCCCGCCGTGCGCTGGGCGATTGGGGCGGAGCCTGCGCGGCGGCCGGATGCGATCCGGACTTCGACCTGCGCGCCGTCGCCCGCACGTACGGGGTCGACCTGGCCGGGCGGCTCCGGGCCGACCTGCGGCACCTGGCACCCGACCTGCTGCGCTGGCACCTGCCGCGGACCGCACCGGACGGGCTGCTACGGCCCCGGCTCACGCTGTCCCTGGCACGCTACCCGCGCGACGGGGGCCGGGCGCCGCTGCACCTGGTGGCCCGCACCGCACCGGGTTACGCGGCGGCGGGCCAACGCGTCACGCTGACGCTGTGGGACGCCGACGCCCACCCGCCCGGCCCGCCCCCACCGCATCCCGACCCGCGCTTCCGCCTCGACCTGCACCGCCACCTCTGGGACGCCCGACGGGCTCACGAACTCGCCGACCGGACGGCACTCCTGACCAACAGTCAGATGGCTGACGCGGCCTGGTCGTTCGAAGCCTCGCTGCTGCGCGCCGCAGACGGCCTGCCGGACGACGCCCCGGTGACGGTACGGCTCAGCCGCCGGCGGCACGTCCTGCTCGGCCGACCACCGGGGCCCGGAACGCCCGGCGACACCGTCCGCACCGTCCGCACCGGCTCCGCCGTCCTGCCGGACGCCGCGACCTGGACACCGCCCGACCTGCTCCTGCTCCGCGCGGGACGGATCGGTCCGGACGGTCTGCACCCGCTGGTGGCCGCCGCGCTCGCCCCGGACCACCCGGGCGCCCCGACGTCCCCGGCGTCCGTCGAAGAACGGGCAGCCCAAGAAGGCCCGTTGACGGTCCGGTGCCGTGGCGCCCTGCACCGGATCGCCGTGGTCGACGGGATGCTCGTCCCGCTCGACCACGATCCGGAGCAGTTGCGGCGCGAGGAGCTGCTGGTCGAGTTCGGCGGCCCGCCGCTGCCCTGCCTGCGGACGATCGACCGCGCGCACCGGCAGCCGGAGGACCTGGACGACATCCGGCAGCGACTGCTGCACGGCGACCGCACGGGCGCCCTGGCCGCCGTGCGCCGACTCCTCGGCGCGGAGGCGGTCCTGCGCGAGGGGCCGCTCGCGGCGGCGCTGGAGGCGGACGTCCGGCGGCGGCTGGCCCACAGCGTGCACGTGGCCGGGCTCTCCCCCGCCCGCAACCGGACGGGCGACGGCACCCCTCCCGTCCCGGCACCGACCGACCCGCGTCCGGGCGGCCATCCGCACCGCCCCCGCTCCCGGCGCCCACGCCCCGCGAAGCGCCACCACCTCTGACCCCACCGCGCCCCCATCGCAACGCCACCGCGACCCGACGCCCTCGCCTTCGCCCTCGTCCTCGTCCTCGACGGCTCCGCCGCGCCCGTGCGCCGTGCCGTCCCGCTCCCGACCCCAGGTGGATCACTCGTGCCTTCTTCCGTTTCGCCCCGACTCGCCGTCGCCGACCAACTGCTGGCACTCCTGCGGGAGTCCGCCACCGAGCCCCGCCAGGACCTGCAGATCGAGGCGCTGACCCTCGCCGTCGCCGCCGACCTCCCGGTGCTGCTGTGGGGGATGCCGGGTATCGGCAAGACCGCGGCGCTGAACCAGCTCGCCGCCGAACTCGACCTGCCGCTCACCACGGTGATCGCCAGCGTCCACGAGCCGTCCGACTTCTCCGGCCTGCCGGTGATCGGTGACGACCCCGCCGTCCAGGGCGTGCCGCTGGCGCCGCCGGACTGGGCGGTGCGGCTGGTCCGGCAGGGCAAGGGCCTGCTGTTCCTCGACGAACTGTCCACCGCGCCGCCGGCGGTGCAGGCCGCGCTGCTGCGGCTGGTGCTGGAGCGGCGCATCGGCTCGCTGCGACTCCCGCCGGGGGTACGGATCGTGGCGGCGGCCAACCCGCGCTCCTCGGCCGCCGACGGCTGGGAGCTGAGTCCGCCGCTGGCGAACCGCTTCGTCCACCTGGACTGGGTGCACGACGCCCAGGTGGTGGTGCGCGGCCTCGGCGGCGTGTGGCCGCGCGCCGAGCTGCCCCGGCTCGCTCCCGAACGGCTGCCCGAAGCAGTCGAGTTCGCCCGCCGGGCGGTGTGCGGGCTGCTGACCGTCCGGCCCGAGCTGACCCACCGCCTGCCGTCCGCCGAGACCAAGCGCGGCAAGGCCTGGCCTTCGCCGCGCAGTTGGGAGATGACGGTGCGGCTGCTCGCGTTCGGCTCGGCGGCCGGCTCCTCCCGGGAGGTGCTGTCGCTGCTGGTGCGCGGCACCGTCGGCGACGGTCCGGGGCTCGAACTGCTCGCCGCCATGGACCGGATGGACCTGCCCGAGCCGGAGAGCCTGCTCGCCGACCCGGCCGCCGCCGTCCTGCCCGAGCGCGGCGACCTCCGGCAGGCCGTCCTGGACGGCGTGGTGGCCGCCGTCCGCTCCCGTCCGACGCGCGAACGCTGGGACTCCGCCTGGGCGTTGATGGCCCGGGCGCTGGAGAACTGCCCGCCCGACGTGCTGGTGGTGCCGGTGACCACGCTCGCCTCACTGCGCCAGGACGCCTGGGAGGTACCGGAGTTGATCAACCGCTTCGCGGGGGCGCTGCGGGTCTCCCGCCGGGCGGAACGCGCGGCCTCCCTCGTCTCCACCGGGGTGGGACGCCGATGAGCACGTCGGTCCGGCCGGTCCGCCCGCTGGACACCGAGAAGCTGTTCGCGGCCCGGCTGCAGGCGGTGCGGGCCCGCCCGTACCTGGCGACGGCGCTGTTCGCGATGCACGTGGTGGAGTCCTCGCGGGTGCCGACCATGGCCGTGGACCGGCACTGGCGGTGCTACGTCTCGCCGGGCTTCGTCGACCGCACCTCCGAGGCGGAGTTGGCCTCGGTCTGGGTGCACGAGGTCTCGCACCTGCTGCGCGACCACGCCCGGCGCGGCGACCTGGCGATGCGCGCGCTGGGCCTCGACGGGCCCGGCGACCGGCTGCGGATCAACCTGGCTGCCGACTGCGAGATCAACGACGACGCGTTCGGCGACGGCCTGGTCAGACCGGCCGGCGCGGTCTACCCGAAGACCCTCGGGCTGGACGAAGGCCGGCTGATGGAGGACTACCTGCGGCAGTTCTCCCTCAGCACGCAGTACCAGCACCTGGTGTGGCTGGAGTGCGGCAGCGGCGCGGACGGCCTGGAGCGGGACTGGGAGTTCGGCCCCGGTGACCCGGACGCCGCGCACGGCCTGAGCGACCAGGAGCGCGACCTGGTCCGCTTCCGGGTCGCCCAGGGCATCCTGGGCGACCCCGGTCGGGCACCGGCGGGTTGGCGGCGCTGGGCCGAGGAGGCGTTCCACCCGCCGCAGCCGTGGCGGCGGTTGCTCGGCGCGGCGATCCGCTCCACGCTGGCCGCGGCGGGCGCCGGCGAGGACTACGACTACGGTCGCCCGGCCCGCCGCTCGACCAGCCTGCCCGGGGTCGTGCTGCCCTCGCTGCGCCGCCGCCCGCCCCGGGTCGCGGTGATCGTCGACACCTCCGGCTCGGTCAGCGACGGCGAGTTGGGCACGGCGCTGCTGGAGGTCGCGGCGATCATGCACGCGGTGGGCGGGCAGCGCGGGTCGGTCTCGGTGCTCTCCTGCGACGCCGCGGCCCGGACCGTCCGGCAGGCCGCCGACGAGAGCGGCTGGGAGCTGGTCGGCGGGGGCGGCACCGACCTCCGCACCGGTTTCACCACCGCCCTGCGGCGGCGTCCCGCCCCGGACGTCGTCGTCGCCCTGACCGACGGCCAGACCCCGTGGCCGAGCGCCCCGCCGCCCTGCCGCACCGTCATCGGCCTGTTCCCCCGCACCCGCCGGACGGACGAGGGCGACCCGCCCTACGCACCCGCCGGCCTGCCGGTCTGGGCGAGGGTGGTCACCCTCGGCTGATCCGGCCCGCACCGCGACCGGGCCTGCGACCGGCGGGTCCGGGCCGTCCGCACCCGCGTACGGAGGCCCGGTCGCGGCCCTCGACCGCTCGGTGTGCGGGGGCCGCGACCGGGGCGTCCGGCGGCGGCCACGCTCCTCCGCCGGACGCCGCCCCGGTCAGGCCGGGGTGGCTTCGGCAGGTCCGGACGCGGACGCGGAGGCGGAGGCGGACGAGGGTTCCGGACCACGGCGCGGTCGGCGCCGGCGCCGGGGCTGGTCGGGGAGCCAGCCGAAGGCGAGGCTGCTGCCGATCAGGCCGAGCAGCAGGCCGATGAAGAAGCCGCCGAGGTTGGAGGTGATCCAGCTGCCGAGGGTGGCGAGGACGGCAAGGACGGAGTAGAAGACCCGCTGGACGGGGTGGAAAATCAACAGCAGGCCACAGAGCACCATCAGGGAGGGGATGACGTAGCCGGCCAGGCCCAGCATGCCGATGCGGATGACCATGCGCATCGGGGCCTTCTCGGTGAACAGGATCTCGGCGCCGGCCAGGACGACCAGCAGGCCGCCCCAGAAGGGCCGCTGCCCGCGCCATCCGGCGAAGCCGCGCGGAGCGGGCGGGTCGATCCCGGCGGACGGGTCGGCCTGGACGGACGGGGAGACGGCGGCTTCGACCGCGCCCCCGCTGCCGCCGTTGCTGCCGGGGGCGGTGTCGGCGGGCCGGGCGGCCGTGGGGTCGGCCGCCCGGTCCGGTGCCGGTCCGGGTTCAGCAGCCATCGGTGCTGAAGCTGAGGTGCATGTTGGGCAGGCGGAAGGTGCCGGCGGTGGTGGCGTAGTTCTGCTGCCGGAAGTGGTCGACGGTCACGGTGTCGCCCTGCTGGCCGAACATGCCGGGCGGGCCGGCCACGCCGCCCTTGTCGAAGGTGCTGGCGTCGCGGCCGACTTCGAGCCCCTTGAACTCGGCGTCACCGCTCATCAGGTCGGAGTCGGTGGTGAGGTTCTCGGCGGTGACGGGGGTGCCCTTGTCGCCGGCGGTGATCAGCAGGTTGATGCCGCCCAGGTTGACGCTCTGGCAGAGCTTGGTGAGCGAGGCCTGCTTGACCACGGTCTGGATCAGGAACAGCTGGCCGCCGGTGTCGCCGGCGTTGGGGCTGTTCTCGATCATGTTGTCGAGGGTGCCGAACTGCTCGAACCCGGAGCCGTCCAGCTTGTCGGCGGTGACCTGGAAGGCCATGCCGGAGATGGCGAACTGGGTGGCGAGGACGTTCTGCGCGGTCAGGGTCACGAGGACGCCCGCGGTCACGCAGGCCGGGATCGCCATCAGTGCGGCGCGGCGCAGCCGTACCCGGCCGCGCCCGGTCGGGGTGGCGGCGGATTGTTCTGCGGAGGGTGCCATGGACAGCTCCAGAGGGTCGGGTGGGGGATCCGCAGCTCGTCGGGGGTGAGCACCTGGCGTGGTGGGCGGATCTCGGCAACTGGGGTGGAAGGCAGTGCAGTTGACGATCTTTCTCACAACCGGCGGGCTGACTGGAAGTTACCCCGGGGTACATGACCGGTCAATACTTCGCGCACCCCGCCGGATTTCCGCAACTCCAGTCAACTCCTGTGACCAGTGCGGCAGTTGGCGAGAGCTGTCAACCCAACTCCACTCACCTTCATTCCAACTTCCGTTCACCGCCTTGACGTTGACGCGGAAGGCCGCCTAGAACTTGGCGAGTACCCGGCGGTAACCACGGCCCCACGGCCGTGCCCACCGGGTCGTTCTCGCTCCGGGCCCGCCCACGCACCTCCCCTGCGGCGCACCTGCCGTACGACGGAGGCGCCGCGCCCCGGTACGGCGGACCGCCTCGGCGCGACGGTGGCAGTCGCGCGCCCCGGCCCGGTCGCTCGTGGCGTCGAGCGCCCCGCCCCTCCCCCGCCCCTCCCCGGCCCACCCGCTCTGCCCTGCCCCGCCCCGCTCTGCCCTGCCCCGCTCCGGCCCACCCTGCCGTCAGGAGTTCCCGCATGCGCACCGACCCCACCAGCACATCCGCCGCTCCCGCCGCTCCCGCCGCTCCCCGGCGCCCACGCCGGCTCCGCCGACTGCTGCCACCCGCCGCCGTCGCGGCCTGCGCCGCGCTGCTGGCCGGCGTCGCCCCGGTCTCCGCCTCCGCCGCGAGCGCCACCGCAACGCCGGGCGCGCCGTACACCGGCATGGGCAACTGTCCGGTCGCGGCGCCCGCGATGCAGGACCCGGCCAACCTCCAGGTCGGCTGCCTGGTGTCGGTGACCAACGCCGGGAAGTTCACCCTCGGCAACACGGTGGTGCCGTTCAACTCGCCGATCACCCTGCAGTTCGGCTTCTACTGGGACAAGTCCGCGCCCGAGGTCTCGTTCCCGGACGGCAGCAGCGCCAACCAGTACACCGTGGTGCCGCCCACCACCGCCCCGCTGCTCAGCGCGCCGATGGTGCAGATCAACATCCCGGGCATCCAGAACTTCCTGCCCGGCATCACCAGCGTCTTCGCCCAGGTCGAACTCGCGGGCCCGGTCACCAAGTTCACCCCGCTGGCGACCGGCGAGCCGTACCCGGTGTTCCAGCTGCCGATCAAACTGCACCTGTACAACGCGCTGTTCGGCCCGCACTGCTACGTCGGCTCCGACTCCACGCCACTGCTGCTCAAGCCCACCACCGGCTCGACCACCCCGACCGGCTCCACCCCGCCGATGACCGGCGACCCGGGCACCCTCGGCTACGACCCGGATCCCAACGGGCACGGCGCGCTGGTCATTTCGGAGACCAACGCGTCGCTGGTGGACAACACCTTCGCGGTGCCGGGCGCCAACGGGTGCGGCCTGCTCGGCTCGTTGAACCAGATCATCAACTGGACCATGGGCCTGCCCGCCGCCCCCGGCAAGGACTCGGTGAGCTTCCAGCAGACCAACGCGTCCTTCGTGCTGGACACCGACATCGCCGACCTCACCGCCGCGCTGCACGACAGCGCCGCGCACTGAACCGCGCGCAGGGCCACGCACAGCGCCGCACGCCGCGCCGCCCCGCGCCGACTCCCGCCCCCAGCGAGGGAGTCGGCGCGGGAGACCCCCACCTGCCCGTGTCGCCCCGTCCCCAACGCGGGGCGGCACGCGCTCCGACGACCGCTCCGGCGAGTCCGTCGGGGCAGCTCCGTCCGCTCCGCCCCACCCATCGGAAGGAACCCTCATGCGCAACCGCACCCTCGCCGGCATCGCCGCCCTCGCCGCCGCCGGCGCCCTGCTCGTCCTCCCGGCCGTCCCGGCCGGTGCCGCCGTCACCGCCACCCCGGTGCTGACCGTCGGCACCACCCCGGTCGGGGTCGGTGACTCGCTGGCGGCGAACCTGGTCGGCGGCACCTTCGCGACCATGTACAACCCGGGCACCACCACCGGCGTCAAGTGCTCCGTCTCCACCATCGGCGGCAGCGTCAGCAGCAACCCGACCGCCACCGGCTCCGCCACCGCGTCCGGCCCGGTCAACGTCCTGACCTTCGCCGGCTGCACCTCCAACGTGGTCGGTGTCAGCGGCGTGAACAGCCTGACGATGAGCAACCTGCCCTACACCCTGAAGATCTCCGACTCCGCCGGGTTCCCGGTCACCCTCACCGGCTCCGTCCAGGCCGTCGTCAACCTGAAGACCCTGGCCGGCAACGCCCTGTGCACCTACACCTCGCCCACCGGCACCCTGAGCGGCAACGCCACCAACACCCCGCCGCAGATCAACATGGTCAACCAGGGCTTCACCAAGCTGTCCGGCCCGAGCATCTGCTTCGCCACCATCAGCTTCTCGGCCTCCTACGGCCCGGTCACCGACACCACCCTGGGCGGCACGGTCACCGTCAACTGACGCCACCGCCAACCCCGTTCGGACGCCGCGCTCACCCCCTCGGGCGCGGCGTCCGGCACTTCCACCACCAGCGTGTCGTCAACCGGCCTCCTTTTCCGCCTTGTTGGCGGTGCGGGCCCGCACGTGCACCCGCTCCCCCTGCGGCCCGAACAGGCTGAGGAACTCCACCGGCACCCGACCCGAGTTGGCGAACAGGTGCGGCGTCCGGGTGTCGAACTCCGCAGCCTCGCCCGCCTTCAGCACCACGTCGTGCTCGCCCAGCTTCAACAGCAGCTCCCCGGACAGCACGTACAGCCACTCGTGGCCCTCGTGGGTGCGCTGCTCGCAGTCCTCCCGGCTCGCACCCGGCGGGACGACCATCTTGTACGCCTGCATGCCGCCGAGGTTGCGGGCCAGCGGCAGGTACGTCCAGCCGTGCCGGACGAAGGGGCGCAGCCGCACCCGGGGGTCGCCGGTCGGCGGGGCGTCGACCAGTTCGTCCAGGGCCACGCCGTGCGCCCGGGCCAGCGGCAGCAGCAGCTCCAGGGTCGGCCGCCGCCCGCCGGACTCCAGCCGGGACAGCGTGCTGACCGAGATGCCGGTCTGCTCGCTGAGCTGCGCCAACGTGGTGCCGTGCTGCTGCCGGATCGCCCGCAGCCGGGGGCCGACGCCGGTCAGCACCGCCTCGAAGTCCTCGCCCACCGCCGTGCTCCTCTCCGCCCGGACCCAATCGGGCCCGCCCGGACCCTCCCGGGCTCTCTCCGGCCCCCCTCCATTTGCCACCTCAGCAACATTGTTTGTCAATCCGGCGAACCCGTCGCACCATCGGAGCATGACCACGACGCACCAGCACGAGCAGCAGCACCAGCACTCCACCCGCCACCACGACGTCCTGATCGTCGGGGGCGGCGCCGCCGGACTCAGCGGCGCCCTGACCCTGGCCCGGGCCCGCCGCTCCGTCCTGGTGGTCGACTCCGGCCGGCCGCGCAACGCGCCCGCCGAGGGCGTCCACGGCCTGCTGGGCCGCGAGGGCCTGCCGCCCGCCGAGCTGGTCGCCCTCGGCCGGGCCGAAGTCGCCTCGTACGGTGGCGAGTTCCACGACGCGGAGGTGCGGTCCGCGAGCCGTGCGGCGGACGGCGGCTTCCGCGCCGAGCTGTCGGACGGCACGATCGTGCACGCCCGTCGGCTGCTGCTGACCACCGGCACCACCGACCTGCTGCCCGAGGTGCCCGGCCTGGCCGAGCGCTGGGGGCACCAGGTGGTGCACTGCCCGTACTGCCACGGCTGGGAGGTCCGCGACCGGAAGATCGCCGTCCTGGCCACCAACCCGGTGGTCGCCGTGCACCAGGCGCTGCTGTGGCGGCAGTGGAGCCCGGACGTCACGCTGCTCGCGCACACCGGTGCGCCGTTCGACGAGCGGCAGCGGCGCGAGCTGGCCGCCCGCGGCGTGACCGTGGTGGCGGGCGAGGTGACCGCGCTGCTGCCGGAGGGCACGGACGCCGAGCTGTCCGGCGTGCGGCTGGCCGACGGCACCGAGGTGGCGTGCGAGGTGCTGGCGGTCGGCACCGAGATGGCGGCGGACGCGCCGTTCCTGGCCGAGCTGGGCCTGGCCGCCACCGACCTGGTGCGCGAGGGCGTCCGGTTCGCGACCCGGGTGGCCACCACCGACCCGACGGGCGCCACCGGCGTCCCCGGCGTCTGGGCGGCGGGCAACCTGACCGACCCGGCCGGACAGGTGGCGGTCGCCGCCGCGGACGGACTGCGCGCCGCCGCCGCGATCAACGCCGACCTGGTCGCCGAGGAGACCCGGCTGGCCGTCGACGCGGTCGAGTTCTGGGAGAAGCGGTACGGCGAGAGCGAGCAGATCTGGAGCGGCCGCCC
The DNA here is from genome assembly GCF_055562955.1 of Kitasatospora sp. NPDC015121. Lineage (NCBI taxonomy): Bacteria > Bacillati > Actinomycetota > Actinomycetes > Kitasatosporales > Streptomycetaceae > Kitasatospora > Kitasatospora sp. NPDC015121. The sequence goes on along the minus strand of NZ_JBVHEH010000038.1, from coordinate 1,109 downwards.
GAACGCCTCGCTGACCGTGCAGGCCGCCGACCTCGAACCCGGCCGGGCCCTGGACCTGGGCTGCGGCGAGGGCGGGGACGCGCTCTGGCTGGCCGGGCGGGGCTGGCGGGTCACCGCCGTCGACATCTCGCGGGTCGCGCTGGAGCGGGCCGCCGCCCGGGCCGCCGTCGAGGGCGTCGGCGACCGGATCGACTGGCAGCGCGTCGACCTGGCGCACGCCTTCCCGTCCGGCACGTACGACCTGGTCTCGGCGCAGTTCCTCCACTCGCCCGCCGAGTTCCCGCGCGAGCGGGTGCTGCGCCGGGCCGCCGCGGCCGTCGCCCCCGGCGGCACCCTGCTGATCACCAGCCACGCCGCGTTGCCGGTCAAGCACGACCACCCGCACCCCGACATGCACTTCCCCACCCCCGAGGAGATGCTCGCCTCGCTGCGGCTCGACCCGGCCGGCTGGACGGTCGAGCTCGCCGAGGAGCACGCCCGGCACGACCACCCCGGGCACCCGGTCACCGACCCGGACGCCCGCCCGCACCGCGACTCCACCCTCCGCCTGCGCCGCACCGCCTGACCGCGCGGGCGCGGCGGGAGCGGAGAGCGGGAACGAAGAGCGGGAACGAAGAGCGGAGAGCTGGGAACTGAGTCCCCCCTCACACCCCCACGGGAGTGGATCCGTGGCACGGAGTGTGGTCTAGTTGGGGTACTCAGTTCCCTCCCGCGTGAAAGGACAAGGTCGCCGTGAGCTTGCGGATCGTTGTCTGTGTGAAGTACGTGCCCGACGCGACCGGTGACCGTCGCTTCGCGGACGATGCCACCACCGACCGGGAGGGCGTGGACGGCCTCCTGTCGGAGCTGGACGAGTACGGCGTCGAGCAGGCCCTGCGGATCGCCGAGGCCAACGAGAGCGCCGAGGTGACCGTGCTCACCGTCGGCCCCGACGACGCCAAGGACGCGCTGCGCAAGGCGCTGTCGATGGGCGCGGACAAGGCCGTGCACGTCAACGACGACGACATCCACGGCACCGACGCGCTCGGCACCTCCGCGATCCTGGCCGCCGCGCTGGAGAAGACCGGCTACGACCTGGTGGTGTGCGGCATGGCCTCCACCGACGGCAC
>NZ_JBVHEH010000037.1:0-60617 GCF_055562955.1 Kitasatospora sp. NPDC015121 | reverse complement strand
TCACGCGCAGGTCACGAGGCCAGTCGGGCACTACGGGCGAGGGGCAGTTCGGGGAGGGGTCGAGTTCGCACAATCTACAACTCGGCATCGTTTACCTTACATAATTACTATTATCGGCTAAAAGTATGGCTATCGTCGGGCCAGTCTGGCGGCTAGACTGGACGGCATGACGACAGTGCCACTGGGTGAAGCCAAGGACAAGCTCTCCGCGCTGGTCGATAGCGCCGAAACCACGCACGACATCATCACGATCACCAAGCACGGCAAACCCGCCGCGGTGCTGATGTCTGCCGACGACCTCGAATCGCTGCACGAGACGATCTACTGGCTCTCACGTGCCGGTGTCCGCGACGACGTCGCTACCGCCGACGCCGAGTACGCTGCCGGCCACACTGCCTCCATCGACGACCTGCGCGCGGAACACGGCCTGCCGCCGAAATGAGCGACGCTCCCACAGACTCGTCCGACCCGTACCGGGTCGAAGTCGCATCCCCAGCTCGCCGCGACCTTCAACGTCTCCCATCCCGGATCGTCCACGCCGTCATCGAATTCATCTCCGGACCCCTCGCCGAGAACCCTCACCGGCTCAGCAAACCGCTACGCGACGACCTCGACGGTCTCCACAGCGCCCGCCGCGGCGACTACCGAATCCTGCTCCACATCGACGACCCCAACCACACCATCGTCATCGTCAGAATCGACCACCGTGCCCACGCCTATCGCACCTAGGGGTAAAGCCATACGTGCGAGAGACATTGAGATACAGCTGGTGCCGCGGTAGCGCAGTCGACACAGACTCGATCAACCTCGAAATGTGATGCCCGAAGGTTCCACCACACCAGGGTCATGGCCGTTGACGCTAAGTAGTTGACGCGCCGCGATGACCTGAACATCTTGGTATGGCCCTGGGCCGACAATCAGTCTCGCGATTGTTGTCTCTGCCGCCGGACGCCAATGGGTGCCGAGGTTGATCGCGAACGCGGTGAAGGGCGAGAGACCGTAACCGCTGAGGCGGAGTTCGCCGAACAGAGGGTTAGTGCTGGTCGTCGGTGGCGCTGTGTGGGTCATGACACGAAACTCCTGTTCGGCCTTGAACGAGTCATCTTTGTGCCGGGCGAGGTGCTTCGCCATCTCGAAGCGTGCGAAAGCGAGGTCGTGGGGGCCGAGCGCGGGTTTGTTCGCGTAGCGGCTGATGAACTCGTCGGCGTCGCGTTCGATAGCGGCCGACTCGTAGCTCACTTCGACGACATCCACGTCCGCCGGGAAACTGATCACTGAGTCGAGTCTTGGATTTTCTGGCTCGGGCCAGTTGAACATTGGGAAGGTGTGATTCTCGAGAACTTCCCTGGGTATGCCGATCGCGAATCCGCCTGTACCACCGGCGTAACCGCGCCATTGACTGAGATCATCTGGCTCGGTGGTAAACGAGGCGGCAAACACTTGCGCGGGGTCTGGTAACAACGGGTGGTCGCCGCCAGAGTCACCGGCGGCATCCGTGATCTTCTGCGCGAACACTTTGCCGGCAGTCTTCAGCTCTGCGTGGTCGTTCATGAACCGAACATCAGACGCCTGGAATCGCAGCGTTCGATCGTAGGTGTACTCGGCATACAAGGGGTGATTGGTAGTCGCGTACACGTTCGGGAAGCTCGCTTGGCTGATTCGATCAACGATGCCGAGGAGTCCTGCCGCGGAAGTGTAGTGATACAAGTTGTCGTCGTTGCTCATGTTGCTCTTCCGCCTATTCGACGAGGTCGCGATCGACTAACCCGATGAAGCGGCGATCCCCGGCCCGAAAGGGTTGGGGATCCGTCCGCCCTTCCGCCCCGCACCTTCCGCCTCTGGCCGGCGGTAAAGAGCCACCGGCGGACCGGAAGGGCGGAATACGGACACCACCACAGACACGCAAGAAAGCACCCCGGCCGCCGGCCACGAACCACGACAAAAGCGCAAGGACAAGAACCTACCCGCCCCGGTGTAAACATTCTTCTATCCCGACGCTCGCGCATCAAGGCCGCTCCAGAAATAATATCCACACGCGCCACTCGCACGCTCGAACAAAGGCGCTAAGATATTTTTTCCTACGCTCACCTTGACCCGCTCCCGCCGAGACCAGAATATCGGCACATACCGGGGAGAGGGGAGAAAGTACAGGTAGAACGCATGCAAGTAGCTGCGTACATCACGGTTTGGTATTAGAGAAAGAATGCGAAAAATGATTGAAGATGTCATTAACTAAAGCGGAAGCTAATCGAAGAAATACCCGCGAAAGTATTGGTTTATATTGCAATGTTCGATAGAATGAAATCAATAAAGAATCACCGACGAGGGGGAGTGACAATGGCGATCACCGTATATACCAAGCCCGCATGTGTGCAATGCAATGCCACGTACCGCGCTCTCGACAAAGCAGGAATCGAATACGACGTCATCGACATCACCGAAGACGCACAGGCCCGCGATTACGTCATGAGTCTCGGATACCTGCAAGCCCCCGTCGTCGTCGCAGGAGAAAACCACTGGAGCGGATTCCGTCCCGACGAAATCTCCAAGCTCACCCCGGCCGCCTGACCACACACTTTCACCAGCGAAACGAGTTTCAATGAGGAAATCAAGCAGTTCGGACGGCGGGTGCATCAACGACGAACAGTCGGTTGTCGCGCAACAATGCCCAGATCACGCTCACTCGTCGACGGGCCAAGGCGATCACCGCTTGAACGTGTCTCATTCCTTCACTTCGTTTCTTGAGGTAGAACTCGCGGTTCGGTCCATCTTTGATGATGGAGGTTTGAGCGGAGAGGTAGAAGACGCGCCGCAGTCGCCGGCTGTAGCGTTTGGGTCGGTGCATGTTGCCGGTTCGGCGGCCGGAATCGCGGGGGACCGGAACCAACCCCGCTGCCGAGGCGAGGTGACCGGCATCGGAGTACGCCGACATATCACCGGCAGCGACAACGAATTCCGCGCCGAGGATCGGACCGATACCGGGCATGGATTCGATGACCGCAGCCTGTGGATGGCGGCGGAAGGTCTCACCGATCTGCGCGTCGAGACGAGCAAGCTGGACGTCCACTGCGAGGACTCTGTCGGCGATATCGGCCACCAACTGCGCCGCAACAGCCTCACCAGGCAGGACCACATTCTGCGCGGACGCCGCTTCCCACGCAATCTCGGCGACACCGTCCGCCCCGCGTACCCCACGTTTACCGAGCCACAAGCTCAAACGAACGCGTCCGCGTCGCCGAATGGCGCGCGGCGTCTGGAAACCGGTCAACAACACCAACGCGCCCTTGTGACGCCCGAAGTCGAAAGCCCGCTCGAGCGCAGGAAAGACACCGGTGAGAGTGTCACGCAGACGGTTGATCAGCCGGACTCGGTCAGCGACGAGATCGGTCCGATGCGAGGTCAAAAGCGCGAGTTCCGCGGCCAGCTGGGCCGGTGGAATCAACACAGACAGATCGCGTCGGTGTCGAGCAGTTTCCGCGATCACATAGGCATCGCGGGCATCGGTTTTCGCCTCCCCTCGATACGCGCCGGACATCCTGTTGACGGTGCGACCAGGGACGTAAACCGCATTCTGTCCGTGCGCGGCGAGAAGAGCAAGCAACAACGTCGAGGAGGTACCGGAAATATCTACCGCCCAATGGAGTTCGTCGGCCAAGGCCAGAATTTCGCTCAGCGCGTGCAATATCGCGGTCTCGTCGTTGATGATCTTGTGCGACCACACGATCAACCCTGCTTCGTCGACCACTGCCGCCCAATGATGGCCCTTGCCGGCGTCGATTCCAACCCATGCGTGGGTGTGAGTTTCTCTCATCGCTCCTCCATGTCGCCTACTCATGTCAGGCCCGAGGAACACCCCACCGTCATCTCCGTAAACAGCACTCGAAGCACATTTTTCAATCAGCAGCCAGGGCGTCCCGAAGCGCTGGGCGGCCACTCGTTTCGAGCCACATAAGGCAGGACACCATCAGCCACACCCAGCACTTCCGGACCATCCAACAACTTACGGAGGACACCATGACCGCAGCAGCATTCACCTTCACTCCCGATGCAGACTTCGTCGACCGCGCACTCGACGCCGAGCTCCGCTGCGACAGCGAATCCGTCGACCGCAAACTCCGCACCATGCTCGCCGCCCTCGACGATTCCCTCGCCGGAATCAGTGATGCACGCGAAGAGCTGCACACCCTCTACACCGCCCCTGACGCGGACACCGCCGAAGACGTTGCCGCCCATGACCAGGACATCGCAACTCATCTCGCCGAGGCTGCCCGCAACCTCCGCGCGGCCACCGAGATCCTGCGCAGTCACCGGCAACTCACCTCACCGCGACCCTGACTCCTATGCCCACCGGCGACAGCAAGGACCCCGACGTGACACTCTCACTGGCCACCGTCCCCGACTTCGACGACCTCACCAGCGAAAGCGACGAGATCGACGAGTACAGCACCGCTCTCGACGTCGAAGCTCAGCTCCTGTGCTCGCTGCTCTGGGCGCCGGCCGAGAGTGCGAAGCGTGCCGTCGCAGCTCTGACCAGCGCAGACTTCTACCGACCCGTGAACGCGGCACTGTTCACCGCCATCTCCGAACTCGCTCTGGCCGGCAAACCTCACAACAGTGCCCATGTCTTCACCACCTTGCAGCAGGAAGGCCGCACCAGCGGGCACCTCGGGAAACAACTCACCAAAGCACTCACCGACATCACCACCATCGGCGTCCCGTCCGCTGAACTCGAGCACAACATCGCCGCAGTCCTCACCCAGGCATACCGCCGCGGATTCCGCGAAGCAGCACGATCCCTCGCCCAAGCCGCCGAAGAGCTCCCCGAAGACCAACTGTTCGAACACCTGCTCGGCATCGGCCGTGAACGCCGCGCAGCCTCCCAACGCCTCGAAGCCATCCGCGAAGGCCGAGCATGACCAACAAGCCAGGTGTGGTGAAACACAGCATCTTCGGAGTCCTCGCGCTCGCCGTCGCGGCCCTGGACTTCACGATCGGCACCAAACACGTGATCACCGCCGGAATCATCGCCCTCACCGCCTCCGTTTACAGCTTCGCCAAAGCCGCCAGCCTCCGGAAACCTTTAGACGCCAAGGAGAATCGAACATGACCGAAGCGAACGGTAAGGACCTGATGCCCGACGAGGCCGTTCTCTGGTTTGAACGCCGGAAAGCGGAACCAGGACGGCGGGTGAGTCTGGCCGAACGCCAGCACTGGATCAATGACTATCCGTCAGCGGTCAACGCACTCGGCCCGATGTGCCACTCGATCACTTTCTGGCGTCAACCTTCGTACCGACTTCGTGTCACACTGCGAGGCTCACAACTCGCCAACATCACCCGCATAGACAACGTGCTCAGCGATCGCGGATGGACGCGAGATCTCACCCCTCCGCCAGCAAGTTTCGACCAGCGGCCGCCGGAGACAGGGTTAACGCCATCATGAGCGACGACGAACACGACGCCTGGCAACTGCACCACCACGGAGCCAGCTGGGACGACATCGGCACCGAAATGGGATGCAGCCCCACCGCCGCACAAACCCTCGCAACCGCCTACGAGAAACGCACCGACAACGCCGCAGCACAAACCCAAAACACTCTGTTCTGAACACCCGTCCGTAGGTCCGTGTCGGACCTACCAGGCACAATCGCCGGAAACGACAGAAAGGAACGCCATGAACAACGAGATCGCCACCATCGTTGCCCCAGTCGCAAAAGCAGGAGCCGCGTCAGCAGTAGCCGGATTCGTACTCGGAACACTGATCGGCTGGCTGTTCTTTCCCGACGCAATGAAGCCGTGGCAATTCGGCATGATCCTCGCCCTGGTCACGCTGTTGCTGGTTCTCGTCGCCGCCACCCCCTACGTATGGCGCCGGTACAGCGGGCAAAGCTAGCAGTGCAACCCCTCGCAGACGCCCCCCTCGAGGAGCGCACCGACAAGGCCGCCGCACAAAACCGAAACACCCTGTTCAGGCACCGCTCCACAACCGTTGTTGACCGCAGGAAACAGGCAATGATCAGGTAGAATAGACAACGGTGCGCAGCTCCCCTGCGCACCACCACACTCGCCCGAGTCGACGAAGGAGCACCGGTGACCACTGCACGCAACGCACAGTCGCACATGACCGAAGCCCAGATCGACCGAGCCATCGCCGCCGCCACAGCCGGACACCGCATGGCCGGCATGGAACCCAGCGCCACCGACGTCGAAATCGGCCGCCGGCAACTACGCGGAGAAATCACCGGCGACAAAGCCGTTGAACTCGCAGTCGCCGCAGCACTCGCCGAATACGAGGCAGCACAGCCCGAGTGAACGACCCCTACGAGATCGCCCCAGGCGTCCTCAAAAACAAATACGGCATCACCGACCCCGCGAAACTCGCAGTAGTCGAACGCGCAGCCGCCTACCAGCGAATCCTGCAACTCGAAACACAGCCCATACCAGGCAATTTCGACTTCGACCACCTCAAAAAGATCCACCAATTCATCCTGCAAGACGTCTACGACTGGGCCGGCACCCTCCGCACCCGCGACACCGGCGCAGTCGGCATGAACCTCCCACACTGCCGACCCGAACACATCGAAAACCAAGCCGCATTCATCTTCCGCGGAATCGCCAAAGACAACTTCCCCCAAGGACTCCCGAAAGACCGCGCCGTCGACCGACTCGCTTACCACTGGGGTGAAACCACTACCGGTGGAAGTGGATTATTCGATAGGGAACTGTTCACTCTGATGTGAGCGAAGCGCGGGGTAGTCGCCGCGATTGGCGCCGGCGAGACGCGCATAGGTCTCGAACATCGTGACATTGAAGTCGAGCATGTCGGCCAGCACTTTGGCGGGGACGGCTCCGGCGAGGCGGAAGCGAGCGGTCTTTTGCAGCGCAGAGATACTTGTGCCGAGCATGCGCAACTGACCGGTGAGATAGAGCGGATGTCTCGGTCGGCCGGGTTGCCGCCCTGGGAACAGCCAGTCCTGCGGCCCCGCGTCGGGGTGCCGGGCGAGTTGGGTTCGAGCTAGATCCGTCAGCGGTTCGGGAAGCCGCAGCGGCCGGTCACCGACGTGCAGGTCGACGGCATCGCCGGTGTCGTGGAGGTGTGCGTGTTGCAGCGTGAGAATTCTGGCCGCGGTGAAGCCGTAGACGGCGATGAGCAGGCAGGGAAGGCGGACATCGACGGGGATGGTGTCATCACGGACGAGCGTGGCGATGGTCTGTTCGTGATCGCGTTCGGACGCGGTGATGTTAGGCAGTCCTGGTACGAGGGCGGGAACCTCCAGCCGTGGCGCGACACCACGCTCCTGCGCCCAGCCGAGGAACTGAGGCAGCCAGCGTTGCGCGGATCGGACCGCAAGGAACTGCTCGACCCGTCCTTGCGTGACAGCGTCGAGAGGAGTGTCGTGCTCGTCGAGCCAGGTGAGAAAGGCGATCAGTCCGCGGGTTGCGGCCTTGACATGGTTAGCCGCGCCGGGAGTGATATCGCCTGTGCCGCAGCCTTGTTGGGCGCGGCGTAGCAAAACCCACCGGGTATAGGTTGTCAGCACCCGGCGGTGCCCGGCGGGAGCGTCGCCGATGGTGCGGGCCGTCCAGGCTTCGAGGAGATCGGTGTTTGCCCGATCGCGGGGAATCGCTCCGGCGTCGACCAACAGGGCGTGGAGGTAGTCAAGGCCTTTCCCGCCGTGTGTCTGGACGAAGGACACGGCGATCAACGGTGTTCGCCCGGAGGCGATCTCACCCAGAAGGTCGATGTGCGGGCCGTGGCGGAGCCATTTGATGATCTGCGCCGGCCGGGGTCGTGCAAGCAGATGGTCGCGTAGGGCGCGCATCGGCTCACTCAACGTCCCGTCCGGGCCGGCCAGCAGTTCGGTGCAGCGGTCCTCGAGGGTGCAGCGGCCGCAGAGCCTGCCGTAGTAGTGCTCCTCGCCGCCGCAGCGGCGGCAGGCGTAACGGGCCGGCTGGCCCGCGCAGACCGCGCAGACCGCCTCAGCGGTGTCGTCGAGGAACGCGAGGATACGTACTTGGTCGCAGCCAGGACATGAGGCGGGGTTGCGCAGCACACGGTTGTGGCAGGCGAAGCAGTGTGGCCCGGACATGATCACTACGGCGATCTTCTTGTCCTTGCCGCAGGACACGCACCGCCGGGTGGGTGTGGGGTAGCAGTTCAGACAGTGCCACCGGCCGTCGACGTGGCTGGCGACGGTCACGTTCTTTCCGCAGGCGGTGCACTCGAAGGTCGGGACGCCCTCGGGGCCGCAGCGTTGGCAGACCGACCGCCCATCAGGTCCGGTGGCGATGAGCTTCTTTCTCCGCAGACAGCACGGACATTCTGCGTAGGCGGGCAGTTGAGTGCATCGGAAGCAGATCCGTCGGCCCTGCTCGTCCCGTGCCTTGACGACCTTGGCGGTGCGGCAACTGGGGCAGATCGGTAAGCCGATGCCGGTCGCACCGCGGTGAGCGAGGTGCGCCAGCAACTGTTGCACCACTGTCGGTGCGTCCGCGGGGATCCGGGACGGGGTGAACGTGTCGCAGGTCAGGAGCCGAAGCGTCCCGTTGCGTCGGGGCGCAGGGATGATGCGCTCAGCTGCCGCGACCACCATCGGCTCCGGCGCGTGCACCCCTTTGCTGGCCAGGGCCTCGGCGACCCGGACACCGAACTCGCCGTCCGGCTGCGGGGTTCCCCGTCGAATCGTCACGAGTGTTTCGGCCGGTGGATCCGGGCGGGGACTGGCCGCAGATCGCCGATCCTGTCGATCGGGCCGCCGGTGCCGGTGTCCTCGACGGGACGCTGATCTGTCTGTTCGAGGACGAGCAGATCGTTGGGGGTGCAGCCCAGGATCGTGCACAGGGCGGCGAGGACCTCCACGTTCAGTCGTTGCGGGGTCTGGGTCACCAGGCGGAACACCTGCTCCCGGGACAGGGGCACGCCCTCTGCCTTGAGCGGTTCGATCAGGTCGGTGGTCTTGAACATGCCGCGCTCTGCCATGAGGGTCCGCAGCCGCCAGGTGATCGTCTTCGTCGTCATGTCGGGTTCTCCTGAGCGAAGTAGAACTTGTCGATCGCGGCCGTCAGGACGCGGTTGCGGTAGTCGTCGGTGACGGAGGTGTAGATCGCGGTCGTGGAGGCGTAGGCGTGCCCGACCTGGCTCTGCACGAATTGTTCGGCATATCCGAACTCGATCAGGTGCGTCACATACGAGTGTCGCAGGCTGTGCAGCGTCAGCTCCGGGGCCAGGCCGGCCACCTCCCGCAGCTGCGCGAACCGTGTGTCCAGATACCGGTCCCCGACTCGGGTACCGCGTTCGGTCGGCCACAACCCCGGGTTCGTGCCGGGACGGAACCGCTCCCGGACCTGCTCGACATAGACTCGCAGGCCCTCGATCGCCCACTCGAACTCCGGCAGCGACAACACCGAGCGACGTTTGGGGATACTGCCTTTGGACGATTTTCCGTGCCGAACATGCACCAGCGCGAAGCTGCCCCATTGCGGCGCTTTCGCGTTCGAGCGCAGATCCGCCAGGTCCAAGCCCAGTACCTCGCGACGCCGCAGACCCCACGCATAGGTCGTCTTGAGCAGCTGGGCATCCCGCAACGCCGCCAACGCGCCTTTGCGTCCCTGCCGCACCAACTCGTCCACACGGCTGTCCGCGGCCGCGAACAATGCTTCCAACTCGCCGTAGTCCAGCGGCCGACGCCCTGGGCGGCCCTCGAAGTCGGCGGTGTGCGCGACCGTGTTCCACTCGAAACACACCTGTGTCGGCACCGACCCGAACCGTGACCGGCACTCCGCGACCCAGTCGTAACGCTGATCGGTCACGAAATTCAAGAAGGCGCGGATCGTCAGGTGATAGCTCCGCACCGTCGACCGCGCCAAGGGGCGACGGCCACTGAACAGGCTCGTGGTGAAGTCCTCCACGTCGCCCGGTAGCCATTGCCACGGATACGTATCGGTGAACCGCGCAAACCGCTCCACCTGCCACCGCCGGACCAGGATGGTCTGGGATGCCAGCCCCCGGCTCGTCTGCTGTCGCGCGAAACCGTCAAGCATCGCCCCGAACACCGCAGCTGGCTCGTTCAGCAGTGCGACGCCCCGTGGCCGCAGGCTCAAAACCTCATCCTCGGTGTCCACTGCAATATAATTGCATTAGATGCATCAGTTTGTCGAGGTTCGTTCGTTCTTCGATTGCCGAAAATGGCCGTTCTGCGCCCGTCCAGAGCTGCAATCGGTCCCCAATCCGGTCTCGTCTGCGGGTCTCGCTGGCCTCGGAAACTACACTGGAACCTGTTGGAAACCGGCTATACTCGCCTGAGCAGGCCTTCCGTGCTGTGTTGCATCGGATCGAAAAATTCGCAGTTCGTCCTGCACCCATTCCGAGACGGCAACTCCCGCACACAACGAGTCTTCTTCGACGAACTCCTCAAATCCTCCGGCTGGACCATCGACTGGCAAAAAGTCCACGCCTCCGCAGTACAAGCAGCCCGCTACGTCGCCATGGAAGCAACCCACACACCACTTCGCGACGTCCTCGCGGTCGGCGTACACCGCAACAACACCGAACCACCCACCCTCGCCAGCACCCAAGGCAACGTCATCCACCTCGAGGTGGCCGAGCACCACAAAGCGATGATCGAGCATCTACGCAGCGGAAACCGCGAACCGTACAACCCCAACGAACTCAGCGACCTCATGCGCAGCCGACTACTCGACTACCCGTCACAGCCACCGACGGGTTCACGGGAATCAGGGACGACCGAGCCGGAAACCTCGCGGACCCAGACACCGAAACGCGCCCACGACCTCGGCCGCGACTGAAACTCCAAACAAAAGCGGATTGACCAGCACAAATGCGGCCCGTGAATTGCTCCTACTGAAACTTTTCGGCGGGATCACTCAACAGCCGAGCAAGAGCCCGAACCGTTTTCGGGTCAGTCATATCGCCGCCCCGCGCGCAACCGATCCTCGCACCGGACGCCGCCTCCGCAGCCTGCAACTCCCGATATGCCTCAACAAGCTCAGCACTGGGATTCGCCATCAGCTCCGCTTGACGCTTCTGCTCAGCGTCGCGAGCAACGCGTATCCGCGCCGAAAACTGCTCCTCGCGCCAGATTCCGAAACGGCGACGTTTCCACAGCCCACGAACGTCCGCGCCGGCCATCCATGCCGCGAACTGCTCCTTTTCTCGCTCCCACTTCCGCGGCCGAAAATCCGGACTCCAACTATCCATCAACTTTTCCCCCACCTCGCTTCAACCTGTGGACACGCCCAAATTAGCAGCGTTCAACCACCAAGCGCCGCCGACGAAGATCCGAAACGCACGTCCGACCAGCCGAAACGCGACCAAGCCTCGACCCCCGACGGACAACCCCGGACAGAGAAATGGCCCGACTCAGGGTCGGACCATCCTCATCTCCATTTGCGATTAAGGGCCTACGAACAGCGCCTTCACGCTCTTCGTACCCATCGAACCAACCAGCCCACCAGAATCAGCGGCAACGCCAACGCCACAATCAACACCCGACGCACCAAACCTTTGAATCCAGGGATCCAAACTGCCGACTTCACAAATTCAAGCGCAGCGGGATCCCCAAAAGGAACCTCATACCCCAGCCAGCCTACGACGCGAATCAGCAGGAAAACCACGCTGATCAGACCCCAAACGGCATCCGCTGCCTTGCCGATCACCTGCATGGACCGATCGCCGCGCCACACCTGCGTTGCCAAAGACTCATCCGACCACCAACGAGATCGAGTCCTTTGTCCAGATGCATTCTCTCGACTAGATCCGTTTTCCTCATGTAACTCATTACTTCTATTCATGTGAGTGTCCTTTCGTATCAATTCACATATGTCCCCTTTGAATCAGAATTTCCACACACTTCTGGTGCACTTCCGTTCTTTCTGGGATTGCTGGCCTTCCCGATTTTTCGAGAAGGTAGAGCAATCGTACCAGGTCACACCGACAATCTGCGAGCTTCCCGGAGTCGCGAGACTGAATTGATACACCCGGCAAGAATTGGCTCTCAGCTGCCCGTACAGACACGATAATAATGCTCCGGCACTCCAAGCTGGGTGCATCGTGGCGTATTTACTAACAAGGGCTAAAAGATATCCCCTCTTAGAATACGAGCGAGTTTAAATAGGCCGTTCCTCTTCAGGGAACTCACCGCGAGAGCAGAGCTACCGCGACACCACACGTGGCCGGCCTCCGTCGCTCCCGCACAATCACCCCGCCAGCGCACCGAGTGGGAGGTGCGAACGCCAGGCCCGTTGCGGCGGTGTGTTGGCGCCTGCCCAGCGGCCGGCCACCTTCGGTGTCCTCCGAATTGAGCTCCGCTGCGCTCCGCACCAGCGAAAAGCGTTGATTTGTTTGTCCTTCTGGCCTTCCGATTCTCGTCGGCGGTGACCTGCGCGCAACCCCTGGCGGCGATGCCGGCCCGAGGGCTCCGAGAAATTTTCTCAACCCGCACTCGCACGCTCGCAGAGAAATTTTCCCGGCCCAGGGGTGGCACTCCGGCCCCCTCATGCCGACGCGATTCTCCTTTGCCAGCAGGGCAAAAAAATTGGCGGCCACCGAGCAGGGGGACGCCACCGGATCAGCGGAGGTTCCAGTTATGAGCGCACAGGCGAAGACCACGGCGGACAAGAGCGCAGCGCGCCGCGAGCAGGCCGCCGCACTGCACGAGAGCATCACCGCGAAGGTTGCCCAGCTCACCGACACCGATGCATGGGCCGCCTACCTGACCGCCGCAGCAGCGTTCCACGCGTACAGCTTCAACAACGTGATGTTGATTTTCTCGCAGGCGCCGGACGCGAGCCAGGTCGCCGGATTCCGCAAGTGGCAGGAACTCGGACGCCAGGTCCGCAAGGGCGAAAAGTCGATCAAGATTTTCGGCTACTCGACCAAGAAGATCACCGAAACCGACACCGAGACCGGCGAGGAAACCACTCGCCGAGCAGCACGGTTCCCGATCCTGTCCGTGTTCGACATCGCCCAGACCGATCCGATCGAAGGGCACCCCGCAGCAGCAGCCGAGACCATCACCACCCGACTGCAAGGCGAAGACCCGGCCGCCATCTACACCCGCATCGCACAGGTGATGACGGAACAGGGATGGACCGTCACCCGCGAGCACATCGCCGGAGAATCGAACGGCCGCACCAGCCTCGACGGATCACGCCGCATCATCGTCGACGACACGATCAGCGACGCACAAGCCGCGAAAACGATGATTCACGAAGCCGCTCACGCGCTCATGCACGCCAGCGGAGACATCGACCCCGCCGAGCTGCACCGAGGCCGCGCCGAAGTGGAAGCCGAATCCGTCGCCTACGTCCTGGCCGGATTACTCGGACTGGATACCACCGATTACAGCATCGGCTACATCGCCGGATGGGGAAACGGAGACCTCGAGGTCATCACCGACACAGCCCGCGCAGTCCTGGCGACCGTCCACACCCTCGCCGAGGCACTCGAACCCCGCGCCGACGACGCCGAGGACACCGCAGCCGCATAGACGGCAGCACCCCGCAAACGCAGTGCGACACCGGGCGGTAAGAGGCCGCCCGGTGTCGCACCCGAAAGTCTACGAAAGGGCAACGACATGAGCACCACCACCGACGAGCTGCGCGCCGACACGATGTACAGCAACACCATCGACGCCGCGTACCCCGCGATCACACCCTCAGGAATGACGGCCGCCGAGATCCTCGAGACACTGACCGCAAAGATCACCGCCGCCACGAGCGCGGTAGGGATGCAAGCCGAAATCGGGTGGCTCACCCTCGCGCACGAAGTGAGCGCCCGCGAAGCCGTCGCCCTGCTCGCCGTCGCGACCCGCCGCGCCTACGACGCCGGACAGATCGCACCCTCACGCGTGAATCGGGTTTACGGCCGAGTCGAGCGCGCCGCCGCACCGCACGGAATCCGGTTCCGGTGGTGAGCGCCCCGAAGGCAGAGGCGATGGTGGATCCGCAGATGTTCACCGGATGCGTTCTCGCGGGATGCTCGAACATCGTGGCCGAGGACGGAGAAATCTGCTCGCAGTGCCGTCGCATCTTCGGCGACATGATCAGGCCCGTATCCGAGCGAGAGCGCGCCGAGACCACCGAACCCCCACGGCCCGCCGCGACCGGACCGCAGCAGTTGACCCGACGCAATCAACGATGCTGGCTGTGCGAGCAACGCCGCACCTGTACCCGCGTCGGTGGTCAGTGGGAGTGCTGCGACTGCGCGCGGCCGGCGCAAAGGTGACGCCTGCCCGGCGGCCGGCCACCTTCGGCGTCCCCCGAAATGAACTCCGCTGCGCTACGTCCTGATGAAGAACATCTTTTTGTTCTCCTTCTGGCCTTCCGATTCTCGTCGGCGGTGACCTGCGCGCAACCCCTGGCGGCGCAAGCGCCGGCCGATGGCTCCGAGAAATTTTCGTCACTCGCAAGCTCCCGCCGAAATTTTCTCGGCCCAGGGGTGGCACTCCGGCCCCCTCATGCCGACGCGATTCTCCTTTGCCAGCAGGCGAAAAAAATTGGCGGGGCACCCGGCCCGGTCACTTTCATCAGCGAGGGGAACGACATGCAGCGCATCCGTTTGAACACCGCCACCGAGGTACTCGCCTCCATCCCCACCATGCTCGGATTCATCCCGACCGCATCGGTCATCGTGATCATGCTCAAAGACGAAATCGTCGACGGCCGAACCACCAAACAGATTGCCCTTGTCACGCGCACCGACGCCGCCACCGGCGAGGGTGCCGAATTCGATCCCGCACCGTACCTCCAAGCCGCCGCACGCGCCGAGACCACCGCCACGATCTGCGTTGCCGTCGCCGAAGACGCCGCCGCAGTCATCGCGCTCGACCAGATCGCGATCCTGCGCCAGGGATTCCGTGACGCCGGAATCCACGACATGCTCGCCCTGCACGTCACCGCGCTCGAAGCCGGAGCGTTGTGGACCGACCTCGACACGTACGCGACCGGACTCACCGAAGACCCGAACGCCTCAACGTTGAGCATTCACAACGCCGTCGAAGAGGGCCGCAGCACCGCAGCCTCACGCGAGGACATCGCCGCCCGCTACGCCGTCACCGTCGAAGCGGACACCGCACCCGCACACGCAGCGCTGCACGCACAGGGACCGGACTTCGTTCGCCACACCGTCACCGAACTCGTGACACTCATCCGCACACGCGGCAACCCGGACGCCGAGCTGGCCGGCCGTGTCGGACTGTGCGCCACGATCAGCCCCACCGCACGTGATGCCCTGCTGTTCACCGCCAACGGAAACGAGCACGCAGCCGCCCATGCGTTCGCGACCATCGCCCGCCAGGTACGCGGCAACGCTCGAATTCAGATTCTCACCGTCGCGGCGTACTGCTCATACATCAGCGGCGACGGACCCAGTACCGGTATCGCGCTGGAGGCTGCGCAAGCCGCAGTGATCGAAGGCAACGGCGAGCACGACACCCCGCTGCGTAACTTGCTCGACTTTGCACTCGAGCACGCGGTCTCGCCCGCCGCAGTCACCACGCAGCTGCACGCGATCAGCGCGGAGGCAGCGCGATCCTTCGGCGTCGGCGTCGACAACCTCGACAGCTGAAAAACGGCAGCGGCCCCGACTTCGCGAAGAAGTCGGGGCCGCTCCCGTATGCGGTGGCGCTTGTTCGGGCATCGAGCCCGAACAAGCGCTGCGCCAGTATCTCGGTACGCCACCATTGCAGCGCGGCGCACCGGATGTCAGTTGAACAAATGCTCCGTGTTCCCCGGTGGTGGAAACGCAATGTCGATCGGCACTGCCGATTCAGATTCAACGGTGTGACCGTCGACGACGGCCGCGAGATCCGCAGCAGTGATCACACGCAGATGCTTCGTTGCCTGATACAGCGTCGACTCCAATGCAGAGCGGGTACTGATGGTGTGCTCCTCAGCCATACTCAGATCCTTTCGATTCGTTTTCGGTCGTACATCAAACTCCACGTGAAGATCGGGCAGTAGTCACATCGTCAGATAGTTCCCGACCATGATGATCGCGTTGTAGACGCCGTGCGTTGCGATCGCCGGCCATAACGAGCGCGTGTAGAGCGCGATGGCCGTAAACGCTATTGCGTTCACACCAGCGTTGACGACGTTGCCGGTACCGAAGTCTGAATGAACGAGCGCAAAAGCCACCACGGTCAGCAGAGAGATCCCTGTCAGGAGGACCCAGTTCCGGGGTCGCGCACGCTGCACCGCCAACACGACTGACCGGAATATGACTTCCTCCGCGAGTGCCGCACCGATGAACGCTGTAGCCAGTGCTGTGAGGATTCCTCCTCGCAGGTACTGATCACGTCGCTGCTGTCTCGCCGCAATCTGTTCGGGATCGGTCACAGTGAACAGCTCAGGATCGAGGGACCCGATCGCGAACCACATCAGAAACAAGCCCAAACCGAGAAGCGAAGGGACGAGCACACCCCACACAGCTACTCGCACCCACACTGGAGAGCGCGAAGACGGTCGGGGAACCACGAACCCGAGCCACTTCAGAGATCTCCGAACCCCGACCCACATCCAGCGGCCTGTTCGAGACCATTCACCACGATCAAACTTCGGTCGTCGGGATCCAGACTTTCGCGACTCCCAGACGAGAACAGTGAATACGACGCCGCACAGGGGCAGCAGGATCATGATGTCGA
This sequence comes from Kitasatospora sp. NPDC015121, assembly GCF_055562955.1. Lineage (NCBI taxonomy): Bacteria > Bacillati > Actinomycetota > Actinomycetes > Kitasatosporales > Streptomycetaceae > Kitasatospora > Kitasatospora sp. NPDC015121. The sequence goes on along the minus strand of NZ_JBVHEH010000037.1, from coordinate 43,957 downwards.
TCTTCGGATTGGCGACAGCGGTAGCGGACAGCGCAATCGTCACGCCGAGCGCGACACCAATAAAACAGCGATCGAAGACACGCCCGGGAAGTACTCGCTCCTGCCAGAGATGTAGCGCCATACGGCGCGACGGCCGCGGGGGCATCGAACTGCGAGAGCCAACCTCATCTTCGGCGACTCTCGGCAGTCCGCCTGTCACTCGTTGCTCTTCGGGCTGACTGCCGGTGCCGCGACCGCCGAATCGGCAGACTTCTTCGACGAAACCCTCTTCGTGCTCGACCGCCTTCCGGCAGTCTTACGGTCACCAGTGACACGCCACTGCTTAATCGAGGCTTCGGTGAATCCGACGCGCAGCGCTTCGGTCAAGGCCGCATCGAGTTTCCCGGTATTCGCGGCGTCCTTGCGGGCGAACTCCTCGCGCGTATCGAGCAGTTCCTTGTGTGCGGTCGCCACCACACGGATGATCTTCATCTTCTCTTCGGCTTCCGCCTTGATAGCTGCATCGAGTGCGTCGAAATCTGGTGTGTTCGGTGTCGTGTTCATGCGCTACATCGTAGGAGAAATCAGGCCCGCCCGTGCACCACTGAACGTGCGCTAAGCGCAACTCGCGGAGACTCGACCCGTTGTCCACGGGTGGGTGTCCGGGGCGGCGTTGTGTGCACACCAGACGCGGAGCGGAGGAATCTGGTGTGTGCCCAATGCCGAGAACGCCGGTGCCCGCCTGTGGGCAACATCAACCACCCGAAATGCGTATCGACGCGCTCCGCGCGGCGCATCTTCATTTTCTCCGAGATTCGACCACAGGTCGGGACTGCTCCGATCCTCATATGGATGCCCGAGATTTCCCTCTCCGCTCCGCTGCGTCTCAGGCACCCACAATCGGGACCAGCCCCCAAATGGGGACGAATTCGAGACCAGAGGAACTCGCAGGCTCGTCCTGGCGCTTTTGAGATTTCGGGGACGAGACTCAGAACGGAAGTGACCCCGAAATCTGAGCCCCGGCAGAGCAAGATAGTAACTTAGGTGCCCTAAGTTGGGTCAGGTCTTGCCGCTGCGCTCTGGACCTGAGACACTGGCGTGTAGCCCCACGTGGTGGGGGCGCTGCGCTGGGCCGAAGGGGGGCACGACGGACATGAGTGAAGACGAGGTCAGTCGACCCCGCCGGTTCCGTCGTGAACGCCGGGAGAATGTGCCGGGCGGTCGAGCTGCCCGGCACGTGGTGAAGGTGACTCCCGAGGAGGAGTCCGAGTTGCTGCGCCGTGCGCAGGAAGCGCGCATCACTGTGGCGCGGTTGATGGTCGAGTCCGCTCTTTCCGACTCCGGGGAAACTGCCACCGATCGGCGCGATCTTGCCGCGGAGTTGTTCTCCGCGTTTCGGTTGCTGTCGGCGATTTCGATCAACATCAACCAGATGGCGAAAGCTACCAATGCGACCGGTGAGGTCCCCGCCGAACTGAACGGCGCATTGGTCAGTGTGCGTCGGCTGGCGGACCGAATTCACGGCACGCTCGACGAGATGTCCGCGCCGTGATCGTCAAGATTTCCCGCGGCGCCAAAGTCACCGGCCTGATGTCGTACCTCGCCGGTCCGGGCAAGAGCAACGAGCACACTGACCCCCATCTTGTTGCCGGTGACTACGCGATCATGGCGTGGCACGACGACAACGAACTCAGCGGTGTCGACGCTCTCGCGATCGGCAAGCAGATCGACCAGCCCCGCAAAGTGTTCGGCACCGAAATCAAGATCCCGAACTACCTGCGCGACGATGCCGGCCAGGACGTCCGCGACAGTCACGGCAAGAAGGTCCGCGATCCGATCGACCCGTATCGCGACGGCAATGTCTGGCACTGCTCACTCTCGCTCAAGGCCGACGAAGGCGAGCTGACGGACCAGCAGTGGAACAAGATCGCCACCGAGTTCATGGACGAAATGGGTTTCACCGAAAACTCCGGCCGCAGCCCCTCCAGATGGGTCGCCGTCCGACACGGAGTGTCCGCGAAAGGCAACGACCACATCCACATCGCCGCATCCGCCGTGCGCGAAGACGGCACCAAGGTCAACCTCTACCGTGACTGGAAACGAGCAAGCGACGCGGCCGCACGCATCGAACGCGAACACGGCCTCGCTGTCATCGAATCCCGCCAGAGCAAGACCGGCGAACGCGGCTACCACCGAGCTGAAAATGCGCGCGCAGTACGCAACGGGCAGACCGAACTCGACCGCGATCTCCTCGCACGCCGCGTGCGCGCCTGCGCAACATCGTCGAAGTCCGAAGCGGAATTCGTACGTCGACTTCGCGGGCAAGGATTGATCGTCCGGCCTCGCTTCGCCTCCGGCCGAGATGACGTCGTAGTCGGCTACAAGGTCGCCGTCAGACCCGACCGCGATGCCACCGGAACCGATGCCAAGCCCATCTTCTACGGCGGCGGACACCTCGGTAAGGACCTCACACTCCCCCGCCTCCGAAAGGAATGGGAAGACACACCCACCAGCTCCGGTGAAGCCGTCGCAGAATGGCGCGCAGCACGGCGAGAGAAGCCCGCAGTGCGCAAGGGACGCGAGACCGTCGTCGCCGATCCCGAACTGTTGGCACGCGCCGCGCAAGACATCGAGCAGTGGAACAAATACCTCACCAGCCTTCCGGTCACCGACCGAGCACAATGGGCACGCGCCGCCGGCCGAACCGCAGGTGTCTTCGCCGCGTGGTCCTCCCAAGTCGAAGCCACACCAGGACCGCTCGCGAGAGCGTCCGTCCAACTCGCACGGTCCGCGCAAATCCCCGCACACCAACACGCCCCGAAGAAGGCCGGCATCGTCTCCGCGGGCGGCGCGGCGATGATCGTCATGCAGTGCAAGCCGGGACTCGACGCGGCCGCCGGCTACGCATTGCTGCTGCGGCAACTGATGAAGGCGACCGAAGCGATCGCTGCATCATCGCGCGCGGCCGGAGCCGCTGCCTATGCTGCCCAACTCGAGACCGTCAGCCGAGTGCAACTCGAATCGGTACACCGACGACTGAACGCCGCCGCACAACGATCTGCCGAGATTGGTTCCGTCGCGGTCATCGAACGCGACGAACCCGCCCACGAGGTCACCACCACGACACCGACGACGGCACCCGAGTCCGTCGAACGGACCTACACCGCCGAAGAGCAAGCCGAGATCGACGCCGCCCAGAAGTCCTTGCGCCTGTCGTACCCGAGCAGCCCGACCGAAGCAGTCCGCCCGTCACCGCTCCCCCCGAAGCTCGAACCCAAACCGCGCACCGCCGCACAACCCAACCAACGCCGGGACACCGGACGAGACGTGTAACCAGACATTGCCGCCGCCGCACAGAATGCGAACCGGTGTCGGGCTGTTGTGCTCAAATGTGCCGTGAAGAACTTCTGGTCGCAGATTTGGAACGCCGAGTGGATCGCGGACACCGGGCTTCCGTTGCTCCTTTCGCTCATCGCTTTGTACGTGGCGTACCGATTCCTCAAAGCGCAGTTCAAGCACGACCGGAACCTGATCGCCGAGCAGTTCGCACACGACCGCCTCCTGGTCGCAGAGGAACGCCGACGGGCATTCGCACGGAGATTTGTAGAGGACGCCCGCCAGGCGATGACAGAGCTTGTCGAGATCAATCGCTCGTACGGCCGAGATGGCACCGACGAAGCCAACTTCCGGGCGATCTTCACCCGATCCAAAGAAGTGTTCGAGAGGCTCTCACGGTCGGCCCGTGACCTCCAGATCGCACTCGGACAATCGCATCTGACTCTCGCCGCGAGGTCCGTTGCCACTTACCACCTACTTCGCATCTCCACCTACGCCGAAGCTCCCGAACTGCGGCGAGATTCCGTGCCGCTTTCTTTCGTAGGCCGCGAGGCGATTGCGCGGCAGACCCTGACCGAGCAGTGGACGTCGCACATACAAACTCTGGCAGCAATCCTTGATACCTGGGAAGGAACCGAGCCGTTGCCGCCGCTGGTCGGCACCCTCGCCGATGTGGAATTGCTTCCGCTGGGGCCGATTGACACCACTCCCGAAGCATTGGTCGGATATGTCGAAGCCGTTGCGCTTTGGAACGCCACATGTCGAGGCAAGTTCAACGACGAGATTGCAGGGCTCGTGCGGATGAGCCCATCCTGACGCTTGCCTCGACCAAAGGCGTAATTGAAAACCGGACGACCAGTAAGATCGTCGCGTGTCGACACCTTCACCCGCGAGCCCGGGCCACGTGTTCTTTTCCTACGTTCGTGAGGACTCTGCCGTCGCTGACGAGCTCATATCACTGTTGGAAGCGGAAGGGCTGACGGTGTGGCTGGATCGAACGTCCATATCTGTGGGTACACGGTGGAAAAGGACGATCGAGACAGCACTTCGAGATAGCGCCGTTGCCGTGATGTGTTTCTCCGAGAACGGCGAAAGCAAACGCTCCAATGGGCAAAATGAGGAGTTGAACCTCGCATCGATAGAACTGAGGAGACGCCGCCCGGAGGATCTGTGGCTGTTCAATGTTCGGTTCGACGAGTCGAAAATTCCGAGCTACGACATTGGAAGCGGCGACTATCTCGGTGCCATCCAGTTTGCAGACTTCTTTGGTGCAGACAAGATCAAAAACGGGCAGGAGCTTGCTAAAGCCATCGCGCGTCGAGTGGACGAACTGCACCAGCTAGACACTGCTCGGGCTGCTCGGCTCGCGGCCGCACCAGCAGGTATTGATTCGACTGCGACAGTCGGGGCGTTGTCAGTCCGTCCCGCTGAGTCGACGGCAACTGTCACTGCAACGCCGTCCGTTGAGTCTCGTATTCACGAGTTGGAGGACATGCTCAGTACAGGAGGCCCGCAACCGCGAGTCGATCGCGCCGTACGGGAAATCCTGCGACCGGTATTCGCCGGACTTCAGGACATCGACAAGTTCCCTCCCGCATTCGTTCCCGGAAGCGACTCCGCGAGTCGGGTAAGGCAGATGGTAGAGGGTGCCGAGACCTACCGCGACTTGGTCGATCCGGCAGTTGACCTCTTCATTCGAGGGGGCCTGTGGGGTGTGGACTATGTTCCGGTCTTCCGACGAGCGCTCGAGGACATCGCAGCGACTCGAGTCGACGCGTCGAAGCCTGGATCGATTATCCAGCCAATGCGCGCCGAATACTTGACGGGCTTGGCACTGTTTCCGACGACACTTTTGATGTACGCCGCCACGATCGCTGCCCTTCGCGAGGGAAACTATCGAATGATTCAGACCTTGAGCTGCGAGGCTCAGCTTGATGTGTCAGAGCAGTTCGGAGGAGTTACCTCCCATCGCCCCATGATCGTCGGTGCTTCTCCGTACTACTCTCTTCGCACCGCGGAGATCACTCAAACGCTGTTCGCGCATCAGCAAGGATTTCTGACGGATGAGATGCTCGGGGCGATTGTGTCAGGCCGGCTCCGCCAAGGAGTCCGGTTTCCCGCATCTCGGTACTTGCGAGAGACACTGCGGCGGAACTTCGACAGCGCTGGGGTTTCCTCGTCGGAGTACGAGAAGCTGTTCGATCAAGCAGAGGTGCTCTTCTCGATGATTACCGTCGACATCAAAGACAGCGGTCGTGTTCACGCCGATCCATGGCTGGGTACATTCGCGCAACGCACCGCCGCCTTCGATGAATCGAATTCCGTGTGGTCGAGATACCTCGATGAATGCGAGAGAGCCGGCGGCGACTGGTTGCCGTTGCACAGTGGGTTGTTCGGCGGTTCGCCAGACCGCGCAAAAGCCGCCTCGCAAGAGGTCAGACGATTGACCGAGGATCACCTGATGCGTAACCGCTAGCAGTCTCAGTACAGCCCGAGAAGCACGCCGACAACGCAGGGCCGAGGCAGCAAAGTCTACCTCGGCCCTGCGTCATCTCAGCTCTACAGCCAGTCAACGACCAGCATGTTGACGGTCGCGCCCCTGCGACTTGTTCGGCTTCCCCTTCCACGCGACCAGAGTCTTACCCGGCCCGGCCCCGGTTCGGACCGCATCGCAAGCGGGACGGCCTCGCGCCCGGGGCTGATGCCAAGCCGATCTTCTACGGCGGACGCCTCGGTAAGGACCTCACACTCCCCCGCCTGCGCAAGGAAAACGGGAAAACACCCCCACCAGTTCGGGAGAAGCCGTTGCGGAATGGCGCGCATCACGACCGTGAGATTGAACGCGATTTCTGACGCCGACCAGGTGTCAATGAAATGGGTTTCACCGTAGGAGCGTCGCTTAGTCTTTGTGCCATGGCGAACAGAGTTTGTTGGCATTGTGAAAAGTCCTCACACATGACGCTCGTTTACACGCAAGTGTTGAATCCCAACGGTGAGCGGGAGGGTGACCCCATTGCGGGTTTGTATACGTGCGATAACTGCAAATGGCCCAGTGCGGGTGTAGGCGGGACCGCAACGCGGGGTGTGTCCGCCTCTTCGGTCCACTCCACTGCGGACATATCGGTCTGGTACCCGGAACGTGCAAGTGGTCGAGACTTCCCTGATGTACCGACGCATATCGCCTCCGCGGCAGACGAGGCCTACCGGTGTCGAAGTTTCAATGCCCTCCGTGCCGCCGTACTGATGTCTCGATCAGTAATCGAAGCCACTTGCAAGGAGAAGGAAATCGTCAAGGGAAATCTGGCGACCAAGATCGACACCCTTGCTGAACATGGCCACATCCGGGCGAGCATTCAGGAAGCCGCACATGAGATTCGATTTCTGGGCAATGACATGGCCCACGGTGATTTCATCGACGATGTGATCGCGGAAGAGGCCGACGAGATCCTCAACATGATGTCCATCTTTCTCGACGAAGTGTTTCAGACGCCGAAACGCATCGAACGAGCCAAAAGTGCACGCGAGGCCAAGAAGGCTGCTTCGACATAAAATCCGGCCGACGGCCAGTGCCTGATCGGCAAGACGATAAGCGCCACCGCTAACGGACTACGCGGAGAGCAGGTCTCGTATCCGTTTCACCGAGGATGTTTGCTAGGTGGCGCTGAGTCCAGCACAGCTCTTCCGCGAGATCGGCACGTGAGAAACCCATCTGCCCCGTCAATTCCAGCGCTTCGTGTAGAAGGCTGGGCATCTCACCAGGATATGAGGTCAGCGGTTCTTCTCGCCGAAGGCCAGCCATCTCAGCGAGACGCTGATGGGCTCGGCGGATTGACGCGTCCCCTACTAGCTGAAGTTCCCCCATCCTGTAGATCAACGACTCAACGGATACGCCCCATGTTCCGCTTAGCTGTTCTAAGGACGCGATACGAGCAGTCCTAGGCAGCAGCGGCTCTATCTCCGTCCGTGGGGTGAGAAATTCGGCAGCGAATTGATCCGCTTCACGCTCCTGCTGACGATCCCCAGGAAGCGGGCTGGGGTGCATGAGTAGATGGCCGATCTCATGAGCGCATGTGAATCGGTATTCGTATACGGATTTGAAGCGCTCAGGAGTAACAATCACCAATGGGCGGCCCAGTGTTCTGGTGGAATATGCTTTGACGCGGCTGACTGATTCGTTGGTCAATGGGATGAGACATATTACGAGACCGCGTGATTCCATCGTGGCGGCGAGGTGGGGCACGGGGCCTCGCTGGACCCTCCAATGCTGACGTAAGAGTTGAGCGGCGTAGACCGGCGAAGTCCCTTCCTCGATTTCAGGAAGATCTAGATCGGGGAACTTCACACGCTTTTCGAGCGCATGTGTGAGCTCCCAGAGTTGTTCTGCGTGTGCGGCAGCTTTGGCTCGATCCTTCGCGCGGGTAGACCGTAGGCTCCGAAAATGCGCATCGGTTGTATCGAGATGCCCAAACGGGCGCCCTGTGGCGAAGAACTGCACCGGCACTGATAGGGATTTGGATAGGCCGGGTAACAGTTCCTGTCGCGGTTTGTTGATACCGGACTCGTACTGCCCAATCGCTGCCGCCGAAACGCCCACCGCATCTGCGAGCTCTGACTTGGTTAGTTCAGCCAATACCCGGGCTTGGGTGAGTCGCGCTGGCTCAAATGCGTCCGCTATGACAGCAAGCTCGGATTGGACATCCCGGCTAAAGAGTGAGAGTTCCGGTTCACGGTTGCCGGTGTCAGCCATCGTGTGATTCGCCTGACCTCTCTACTGGATTCCGAGGGAACTTTGGGGGCAATGCTCCTGACGTGAAAGTCCGTGTTGGTGTGATCGAGACTGGTTTCGTCTGCTGAACCGGTAGCAGACTTTCCGTGAAATCCATCCACTCAACGCAACGATTCGCGCGGAGCTGGACTTCCCCCCACTCAACTGAGAACAAGCCGCGGCTAGAACTGGATACTGCGACGACCACGAGGCGTCCCGAAGGTACGGAGCTGTCATCTGCGATTAGCTGGAACTCTTCGAGCATTGCCCTGTCTGATCCCGAAAGTCCGGCATCAGGCAGGTTCAAATCCAGCGCCCCTTGCGTTGCAGGAGTAGGCAATTCAGTCATTGCAATTCGAGCTTCAGAAGTGCCGAACGGAATCTCGCCGAGACCAGTGTCCTTGTTGTTGGAGAACCGCCATGGGAACAGTGCGACACCCTTGATCACTGGAATTTTGTATGGGGCCCGACCTGGTCGAACGAGTGCCGCGTCGGGCAACTTGCCGAAGGTCTCGAAACGCTCGAGAACGCCACTCCAGAACTCGCCGTAAACCCTCTTTGATCGGTGTCCGGATGCTTCCTGCGCATCCAATGAAGCCTCGTGTTCACTGCGAATGTGTTGGGCAACTTGCTCCCTAATATGGGGGCCGTACTCACCGAAAGTCTCCAGCGCCCACCTACGGCCAGCATCCACAGCTCCTCCTAAGTCTTAGTCCAGAAACCTATCATATGACTTTAGTTTTGAACCACATATGGCTACTTGACTTCAGGTTTGGGTAGTTGATTCCGAGTTGGTCCGCAGCCGGGATTACTCGAGAAGGTCTGCCAGGTGTCGCCCGTCATCGCCGCCGACCAACCGAAGGTTGAGTAGGGCGCGTGATGCTAAAGACAGTGGATCAACCCCATCGTTCAGTGAGGCGTGGATGATTCGGTCAAGTCCAGCGCCGACTAAAGGTGCAGCTGTTCGTAGGGTGGCTTGCAGGGCAACAGAGTTGGTGGAACCCCCGTGCATCAAGAGGTTGCGTTGTCTGTACAGCCGCCGAAGTGCTGTCGTGACATGTTTCGTTACGTCGCCAAGCGTGCTGCGCGGATTGTTTACCAGGCTCTGCATCCGTTGGGCTGCTGCGATGTCAGAGGGTCGTGTTAGCTCGAGTGAACGACCTGATTTAAGTGCATCAGCGACCAGTACGGCCCGCTCGCGATTGGTCGAAACATTCCCCAGTTCTAGCGCTAGGCGATCTGGCGTGTTGGGGGCATGTTTGTGAGAGAGCGATGTCAGTTCACCTCTTGGCCAGGAGCAGGACACCAAGGCGGCCATACGATCAGCCGCGACGGCTCCACGCCCTTCTTTGGTGTCCTCGTTATCCCCGGGCGCGATGAGGAGTGCCTCAATGGCGGCCCACCCTCCTGAGATCGCTGGCCCAGGGGATCCGTAGTTCAGTGGAGCGGCGAGTTCGAGTGCGTCATCCAGTGCGGTAGGACGAGAGACGTTGTAAACCTGTTTCTCGGTCTGTAGAGAGAGGACGAATGCGCCGCGCCCGGGCGGCTGCAATGCGACCTCATGGCATTCGCTGCCGTCCCAGACCCACACGTTCCCAAAAGGTTCGGGGATCTTGGCGCCGCGACCAGTCTTTCGGGTGTAGCTGCTGCGAGCGATGATCCTGTCGATAGTTTCGTTGGTGGCGTCACCGGCCCCAAAATGATCCCTGGCCTCGATCTTGTACAAAAATCCCCCGCACATAGGAGTGTTGGTCAGCTTGGCCGCTCTCTTATGGGCCCATTCATTCAATGCGCCTGCGTTGCGCCACTCGGGTAGGGCTTCGGCAAGTTGCATTCCCGGTAGGGAGATGAAAGGAACCATCACCTCGAATTCCCGAACTTCGTGTTCGGAAAGTGACCCAGCGGAGTCGAGCAGTTCGCCGAGGGAGTTGTTGGCGTACACATTGCCTGTGACCCATCGGTGTAGGAAACGCATGCTGTAGCCACAATCTAGGAGGTGGGATGCGAGAGCTCGGGAGAGTCGTTCCGGCGACGGTCGAGATGGGCCGCCCACGGCAGCGCCCCATCGGCCCACATAGCCCACCCGCACCATGTCAGTTATTTGCCTGAGAGTTCTATGGTTCCGGCTCCCATGGGGAACGCCAGATTTGAGGGTGCTGGTCAATTGTGACCGCAGCTCGCGATTGCCTACTCCAATGTCTTTGCCGGCTAGGCGAATGATGTCGGACGCCAGCCAATTCACTGCACCTGATGACAGCACGCTTTTGGCCCGCCAGCTCGATGCCTCGTCCAGCTCGCACAGTGCGGTGACGGTCCCGGTATCCCAGAGTCTCCGCTGCCATGGAGAGGTATCGCCAAAGAAGTCCAGGAGTCGAGTGGTGATGTGCTGGGCGTATGGATCGGTTGTGAGATCCAGCGTTGCGGGATCGATTTCAGGTTTGCTCACTTCTGCATCATCGCGTAGTGTCATACACAAGCGGAAACGCTGACATCTTGAGCTGGGGAATGACTTTCGAGTTATTCCCCGCTTTTTTATCGATTGAATCGAACATACGTTCGATAAAAGCTTCTCCTCTAGAGGTCCAGAATCTGTTGGGTGCAGGTGGGGTGAAGCCTCCAGGGGCGGATTTCAGGGGCGGGATTGGCGCCCGACGACTTACCTGGTCCGTTGCCGTACTGCATCACGCGCGGGGCGGCTCCTGCGTAGAAAGCTCGCAGAAGTTCTTGCGGGCCGTTGTGCTCGTTACGGTGCTCGCGCAACACCGGTTTGGGGCACGTCTCAGGTTGCCCGGATTTTCCGTGCCCGACTCCGTGAAGCGATCTTCGCGCCACCGGAGATACGCATGCGCCACTGCGCCATCTCCAGGCTGACGCCGTATTGCCTCGCCACTGCGTCCGGGTTGGCGCCGCGTATCGCGTGTTGCAACGCTTGGTCAGCGGGAATGAGAAGCGCTCCGGCGAGTTCATTTGCCTCTCCCTCCTGCTCTTTGCTGGTGCCAGCGCACCTGCTCTGATCGACCCACGCTGCGGAGATGGTGTGTTCGGCAACGAAATGTGCGACCTCGTGCGCCAGGTTGGATCGGATTCGGGCCGGCGTGTGCGCGGGGTTGTAAATCACGACATGACCCGTTCCGTTCTGAACGAGCGCGGCGGACCAAAGTTCCGGCGCATCGACGATGAATCTGCGTCTCGCTTCCGCGGGCAACGGTACGTCGTGCAGGGAAATGAACGGGACCCCGTACTCCTGTGCCCAAATGTGCGGGTCGAACGGATCGTGCCGACTCAATCCGAGTTCTGCTCTGACTTCGTCGGCGAGTTGTCGAAGAGCCTTCTTTGTCGTTGCCATTCGTCGCTCAAGATCCAGCTTTGCCCGCACGTACGTGCGCCAACGTCAAGCGGAAAATGTCCTCCAAATGCTTCTTGTCCTGTTCGTTCAAATCTGCACGTGCTCGGAGAAGTGCACTTACTTCTGTCTCGAGTTCCCGTTGGTCGCTGTCGTCTCCACGAACTGAATGTGCGGGTTCGGCGAGGAAGTCATCGGCGGACATATCCAGCCACCGCACAATCTTGGCGTAGGACTGCAGATCGGGTTGAAGACCGTTTCGGAGCCGAGACAGGAGGGCCGGGCTCACGCCAATCTGGCTTGCGGCCGTTCTCCATGAAATGTGTTCCGCCGTGATTCGCGAATCCAGAACACCTACGAGTTTCTCCAGTTCTACAGCCTGTGTCATTGCTTTTTTCCTCTCACTCGGCAATCCTAACGCCTCAGGAGACTGTTTCAGTACCGAAACGTAATGTGGTACGATATCGATACAGTGTTGTAATACTGCAACACTGTAGATCGTGAACAGGAGTTGAGATGGCGAAGAACACGGGGCGCGGACATCGCGTCGGCGCAGTCAAAAGCCGCAGCGAATTCAAGGTCGGGAAGACCTGGTTCAAACGCGACACATCCACCGGAAAGATTCTCAACGGAAGCTCGCAGCAGCACAAGGGCGTCCGGAACGAAAAATGAGTGGTCGGCCGATGCTTGCAGGCGTCTGCCGACCACCCGCATCTAACTGTCTCGATCCTGAAACGTCAGGTCGAGGCAGGACCGGCCCGAGGGCGCGGCGATGACTTTGGAGAGTCGGCGTGAGCGTACAGGAGTTTCCTGGGACAGGTAGTCCCTCCTCCTCTTTGGGCCACAACCTAAGAAGGGGGAGCCGTGGCTCTCATTACCGATTACTACGGGATCTCGGATCCCGTGCCTTTCCTTGACGTTGACATCTCGGTCGACAACAGGATGTTCGTCGACCCGTATGCAATTCGGCTTGCCGGCGGCACGGATCCAATTGCTGCACAGGCAAATCAATGTACTGAGAGTTTCTTTGCTGAAGTTACTCGATGCGTGCTCACTCCTGGCGGGGTCGCACGTCGACAAGGCCTCGAACTGTTGCAGCGGTTCGTTGAGCCATGGGAGACACGACTTGGATTGGCCGCCAATAGTTTCAGTGGCCACGGTGGGGCCGGAGAAGTCGGGTCCTGGATCTGGACGAGCCTTAACACTGAACTTGAGGCGCTGATCAGGGTGAGTGTGCTCCGTCAGATCGAGGATCTTCCACTGTTTGTCGAGGGTATCGATCGCGACATCACATCAGACATCACCACGAGAATTGTATTTGAACCGCTGGCCAATTTCACTGCCGAGATGGTCGAGCAATTTCCGCAGTTCCGATCTGGCCGACATCGTGTCGAGAGATTCACCAGGCAGGTGTGGGATCCCCATGCGAGAGGGTGGACGGACAAGGTGCTGATGCTGCCGGTTGCGGACGGAAAGCCGCTTGTCTTGGTTCCGCGAGCGTGGGCCCGCTCTACGCTGTTGATGTCTGCGCGTCGTTATTACGAAACGAGCGTGCTCAGCTACGCACAAATGGAGCGTGCGGTGGTAGCCAGCGACGGTAAGGTCCTGACGTCCCCGAAGGATGTTCTCAAAATTCAGCCCGGGCTGGAACGTGGTCGCGCCACGAATATCAGTATGACCCACCGAGCGCATGCCAAGGACGACGACCTGCTTGATCTCTTCCGGCGCTTCGTCCGGGCACGGAGAGCGTCGACCGAAAGTCACCAGCGCGTAGCCTGACTTCCTTGGTCGAGAGCACGGAAGGCCCCGCATAGATTGTGTGCGGGGCCTTCGTGCTTCTTTGGATTACCTGCCTATCGGCCGGCATGTTGGCGGTCGCGCCCCTGTGACTTGTTCGTCTTCCCCTTCCGTGCGACTGGCGGCTTGACCGGTCCGGTTCGGACCGCATCGCGGGCGGGGCGTCCCTGCGCAGTGTCGGCGGACATTCGAGCTGCGATCGCTTCGGAGTCGACGCCGGCCGCGTGCATGCTGTTCGCGAACGTGGTCCGCCGGTCCGCGGAGTCGTACTTCTCGACAGCTTCGCCACGTTCATCGTCACCTTGAGCGCGGTTGCCTTCCTCGACTGCCGTCGACGTTTCGGGCTGTGACCGCTGCCAGTCCCCGACAAGCTCTTTCTCTGCGTCGCTCCGTTCGTCCTTCCCCGCCTCCGGGCCGTACGTCTGCTCCCAGACGGCGAACCACTCTGGAGTGTTCTCCCGCGCCCACGTCTTCGCTTCTTCGAGCTCGACCGCCGCGCGTTCTGCTTTATGGTCGGCGCTCTCGGCCGCGGTCATCGCAGCACCAGCTTCGACGCGATCCTGAGCGGCCTGCTTCTGCTCCGTACCTGCGACGTCCTTGTACGCGCGGCCGTACGCGAGGAACTCCCGTGCCGCCTGATCGTTGTCGACGTCGAAGCCGTATCGCTGGTGGACTTCGGAACGGATCTTGTGCGCAGCCTGGGCTGCGATCTCCGATTCAGGGCTCCACGCCTTTGCCTGCAAGTAGGCGTCGGTGATCGCCTCCGGCTTCGCCTGATCCCACCACTGCTTCTCCGAGACTCCTCGCAGCTGCGTCTCGGCGGCCGTCCGTTCGACCTTGAGACGTTCGGCGTACTCACGGGTTGCCTGTTCGCTGCGATGCTGTGCATCGCGCATCCGCTGTTCGCGGGAGCGTGCCATCTGCTCGGCGAGTCGGCTCATCACCTGCATCGCCACGCGCATCGCCATGCCCACTTCGCGGCTGATCGTGCCTACTTCGTCATCGGACATCTGCTCTCACCTTTCGTCGAACCGGTCCGCCGGGTGCGGGCCGAAAGAGCGGTTTCGCGGAGGTCACGCCTCGCGCTGATCAGGGAACAGTGCGTCCGGAGCCTTGTCGGTAGGCAGCGGCTTCACGGAACCTTTGTGGCCCCGCTCGGCCGAGCACGCCTTGAAGGGGCCATCGCCCGCGAACAGCTTTTCCATGTGGTGATCGGCGTGATCGCGCCACCACACACTCATGCCGGTCTTCGCATCCAGGCGCAGGTACTCCCACGCCCGCCAGAGAGCTTCAACGCGGTTGACCGCTTCCTCGTGCTTCCACCACTGCGGGCACCACACACGCGAAGGGGTGTCCATCACCTGACGGCGGTACGTCGGAGCGAGCCAGTCCCGCAGGAACTCCTCCGCCGAGCCGAACACCATCTGCGGTTCCGGCTCAGGTTCGACTTCCTCCGGGACCTTGAGCGCCGCCGCGAGCTGCGCGACGAGGCGCGCTTGTGCAGCTTCTTGGAGTTGGGTGTGCAGTTCGGGAGTGAGCATCTCCTCGAACTTCGCCGCCGCGATCGCATCCGCTTCCTGGCTGATCCGTTTGTCCATCGCCCGCGCCACGAACGCTTCCATCTGCGCACTGAGCGCACTGGCAGGTTCGGCCGGCGCAGCGATGCCAGGATCAACAGCCGGCGCGGGGTCGTCGATCGGTACCTCGTCGATCGGTACCTCGTCGTAGGCGCCTTCCGGTGGCGGCTCGAAGTCGTCGGCGAATCCGGGGAAGTCGAAATCGGTGCTCATGCGACCAGCTCCACTGCGTCGACGGCGCCGACCTTGGTGACGGCCTTCGCCAGGGTCTTCTCCGGTTCGGGATCGTGAACCTTGATCGAGGCCACGACAGCGTCCTTGTTCGGTCCCTCCCACCAGGGCACCGTCTTCACCAGCGTCGGCGAGTTACCCGAGGAACGTACGACCGCGCGGCCGCGGGGTAGCGCTTCGAGTTCGGCTTCGGTGAGGGTGCGTTCCTTGCTGCGATGCTTGGACACGCTGCGACCGTTGCCGCTGTTGGAGACGGAGCCGGTGATTTCCCAGTGCTCACCGATCGCGGTGGACATGTCCTTGAGGAAGTTGCCGTCGTCGACTGCGACGCCGCCGCCGTAGACGCGCACGTTCGAGGCGGACCACAGTTTGCTCATGCCCTTCGCGCCCCACACGTCCTCGCCCTGTGACCAGGACTGCAAGATCGCCATGATCAGGATGCCGCGTGAGCCGTAGTGGCTGTAGAGGCCGGGGAGCTTCGTCCAGCGAACCACGTTGGCGACCTCGTCGAGAGCTGCAATCAGCGGCTTGGGAAGACGGCCCTTCGGTGAGCTGGTGGCCAGCTGCTCAGCGGCGTCGATGATCGCGACCGTCAGAGCTGTGACCAGCGGACCGGCCGAACCGTTGCCTTCTCGCGAGAGGCTGTACATCGTCTCGTCGTTCGCGACGAACGCCCGAGGATCGAAATGCGGGCGGTTGTCGCCCGGACCCATCGGTCGCACCCATGGATGGACCGCGGAGAGCTTGAGCGAGCGAATCATCTTCTTCGCCGTGGTGAAAACACCGGATCGCTGTTTTTCGGTCTGGTTGTACTGCGCCGCCAGGCCGCTCGCCTGCATCGCGTACTTCCCGCCGGCCGCCTCCTTCAAGATTGCGACAGGTTCGTCGTTGGTCTCCTGTGTCGCCCAGAGGTACACGTCGGTGATCGGACGGTTGTCGACGGCGGCCGCGAGGAGCAGCCCGGCGACCAGGTCTTGCCCTTCCGGGTCGAAGAACGGGTCCTTTTTCGCCTCGACTCCGTCGTCACCGGCAGCGAAGTGTTCTGCCAGGTCAGCGGCCTTGACCTCGTCGGTGACCCAGGACAACGGATTCCACCACCACGTCGGTTCCTCACCGGCGACGCCCTGCGGATCGAACACCCACACTTTCCGCGGAACGAGGGTGTTCACATGCACTTTGCCCTTTGCGACGGGCTTGGCCGGGTCGCTGTAGGTTCCCCAGTCCACCGACCGGGCCTTGACCGTGTTTCCCTTCTCCTGGTCGATCAGTCGCACCGACCGCCATGCCCGAGTCGCGTCGACGACGTCACGTTTGTTGGACGTGGTCAGCACCGCTCCCAGCGCCGACAGGATCGCCGGAATGACCCGGGAGGAGGACTTACCGGTACGTGGTCCCCAGATGTCGCAGTGAAGATCCTGGTAGCTGCCGCGCAGCATCCGACCGGTGAGCAGGTGCTTTCCGATCTGCACCCCGACCGCTTTTGTTCGGTCCTTGAGCTCTTCTTTCATGCCCAAGCTCTTGTACGCGATCGAGCGGCATTCCTTTTCGGTGATGCCCTTGATGTCGCGGCCGGTGCCCATGACCTTCGCTTTCGCGTCGATGCGGGTCTTCTCCCCCTGCACCCGCCGCACCAGCACGGCCGTGGCAACCACGAGAGCGATCACTGCTGCCAGGACCAGAGCAACCACCAGGGTCGACCCGGTCTCCCACACGAGTTCACCTCGAATCAAGCCCTTGACGATCGCGATCGGGTTTCCCGGCGCGGTCTGGTCGGTCCCGAGGTGGATACCTGCCCACACGCTGCCGCCGACCACTGCCACCAAACCGGCGATGAGAACGGCCGGCAACAGCCCGTCCGAGGCTGATGGATCTTTCACTGTCCTGGTACTCATCAGTTTGCCTCTCCGTTGCACGGCGGACCCCAGAGTCCGATTCCTGCCGACCGCGCATCCTCTTGCGCCTCAGCTATTTCCGCGGTCTTCTCGATAGGTGTGTTGCCGTAGACGTACGCCCGCGCCATGCCCGACCGAGCTGCAAGTACGCCGTAATCGGTGCCGTCCGGCAAGGTCAGGTAACGCAGTGATCGGCCGTATCGGTCGACGTCGTCGGAGCGAGGATCGCCCGTCAACGTCACCGCTGCATCGTCGAGCGTCGTGTGCGCCCAGGCGCTTGCTTCCGGTCCCCAGCACTGCACCGCCGCATCGGGTTTGACAGTCTCCGGAGTGTCGATCCCCAAGATCCGGACCCGCAGATCCTCGCCGGAATCCAAACGGACATCGGCAGTGTCGCCGTCGACGACCCGGACCACCTGACCCGACGTCGACGCCGCGGAATCGGTGACCGGTGCGATCAACTCGCGAACAGTGACCGTTCCCCAGATGCCGGCCCCGACGACCGCGAGCGCAACAGCGCAGTTCAGCAGCCGGTGCGCTCCCCCGCTCATGAGATCTCCACGACGGTGGTGACTGTGGCGATGTAGCCGGGGCGTTCGCTGCGCATCATCCCTGGCTGCTGTACTGATGTGGGCGTGATGGTGTGCGAATGTCCCTGCACGACAACGAAAGTGTTGTTCGACTCCAATTCGCCGAGAAGCTCCTGCAAGGTTTCGAGGGCGATGCCCAGTGCCGCCGCCGGCTCACCGGCAGCGGTTCCGGTCGCGTAGAGAAGTTCGTGGCTCATCGCACGGCCACCGCACTCACGCGCCAGACGCCGAGTTTGGTCGCGCTCATGTATGCCGCGAAGGTGGTGCTGCTCAATGGTTTTCCCTCCGGTGTGGTTGCTGTTTGTGTCACGGCGAGAACGCGGGAAACTTTCGCCGGCTGATCGGCCGGGTGTTCGTCGCTGGTCACACTCGCCGATGCTGTGACGATCGCGCCCTCGTTCGCCCAGCTCTGCCACTGTTTGCCGGTGATCGGGGCGAGGGCGATGAAGGAACCGGAGTTCTCCGAGTAGTACCGCTCGTCGAAGAGCGGCGCGGCCCGCTGCGCTGCGGCCAGCTGGTTCGCATCCTCGGCGGGGGCGTAGGAGAACAGGGCTTGCGCTGCGCCGACCATGACCGATTCCGGATCGTTCTGGTCGACTCCGGCGAACGCACCCGGCAGTGGCGGCGGGGGCGGGGTCGTCAGTGAGCTGTCGGCGGGGCCTCCCTCGTCGAGGGGATGATTGTCGTGCCCGTCACCTCCGGAACCACATCCGGCGAGCAGAAGCGCCCCGGCCAGCAGGGCAGCGGCCGCAGTGTTGCGTGTGCGAGTCATGATCGTGTTCTCCCTTTATCCGAAACGCTTGACGTACATGTCTTCGCCGGCCCAACCCGAGAGCGGCATGATGGAGACGGTTTGCCCGGACTGCGGGGCGTTGAGCAGCATGTCCTGGCCGTTTTCGTTGCCGTAGTAGATGCCCACGTGGTGGGTGTCCCCGCCGGCGCCGAAGTAGATCAGGTCGCCGGGTTGCTTCTGATCGAACGGAATGTCCTGTCCCCGAGCGTCGTACAGCTGCCCGGGGTTGCCGTGGCTTCCGGTGAAGTGTGGAAGCAGGATTTGTCCGCCGGAGGCTTGGAACACCGCGTACAGCGTCAGGCCGGAGCAGTCGAAGCCGACTTTGTTCGGATCGCCGTTCGCATCTCCGGCGCCGCCGCCGTCGCTGATGCCCTTGGTCGGTCCGTTCTGATCGCCGCCGCCCCACGCGTACGTCGTACCGATCCACCGGGACGCGGCCGCGATGACATTCGCACCGAACGGTCCACCCGGCTTGAACTGCGGGCCGCCGGAGTTCGAGGCTCCTGGAGTGCAGACACCGACACCGCCGTCGATGACCGCGGTCGCAACACCGACCTTGGCGATGTCGGCCAACTCTTGCGGCGTGAGGTCCTTGCCGGCGCCCTTGAACTGGGCGGCGAGCTGACGGGCGAGCGGCTCGTCGTCGGCATACGCCTCCGGGTGCGCCGAGCCTTGCACCGTCTGAGCAGCCACGGTGACCGGCATGGACTGCCACCCCGACACTTTGAGCAGGGCGTCGTAGAACTTCACGTTCGCGGTCACCGGGTTCATCAGCTCTTCCGCGGTCCCCCAGATGGTGACCTGCTGCTGGTACTGGTTGACCGAGAGGTGATCCGAGCCCACACCGTCGTGCGGGTATTGCAGCGATTCCGGGACGTTGGAGCTGGCAAGCATCCGGTACGTGCTCTCCTGGCTCATCGTGGCCAGGGCGACGACGATTCCCTGATCCGGAACTCCGATCGACTCCCCGACGGCCACCGCTTGCTTCGCGAGAGCGAGCTGACTGGAATTGAGGCCTCCGGTGCCCGGCTCAGCCGGGTTGCTCGGTGCAGGTTCCTGTCCTGGTGCGGGAGCCGGGGCGGCGGCACCGGGTTCGGCGGCCTTGTCGACCCAGGGCGCCGGATCGACTGCGGTTCCGGCACCGTCGGGCAAACGGCCACCGTCCCACACCTCGAAATGCAGATGCGCGCCGGTGGACTCGCCGGCGTTGCCGATCATGCCGATTTCCTGACCAGCGGAAACCTGGTCACCGACCTTGACCAGAACGCCGTCGTCGAACATGTGCCCGTAGACGGTCGAGTAGACCTTCCCGTCGATCTGGTGATCGAGAATGATCCAGTTGCCGAATCCGGCGGCGGGGCCGGCAGCGACAACGCGGCCGTCGGTGAAAGCGTAGATCGGTGTTCCGACGGGACCGGCGCGGTCGATGCCCTGGTGTTGGGTTCCCCAGCGCGCACCGAATCCCGACGTGTCGGTGGTCTCGCTGCTCTTGGTCGGCTTGACCAGTGAGCCGGCGGGAGCCACCGATCCGACCCGGCCCCCGCCGGGTACGCAATCGGGATTCTCCGTGGCCGGGCCGATGATGACCACGACGATCATCACCAAACCCAGCAGCGCGGCGCCGCAGAATGCGCCGATCTTTTTCACGTCCATGACCGAAGTGACCTGCCCCTACTGCCTGCGGCCGTGGAGGTGATCGGAGAGTTCGTTGATCAGTTCCGTGGCGGCCGCGAGCTGGACCCGGTGCTCTTGTTCGAGACGAGCGGTGTCGACGCGCCGGGTCGCGGCCATCTCCGGATCTGCGTTGACCCAGTTCCGGAGCGTGTTCGGATGTACTTCCAACGCTTCGGCGACCAGCACGATCGCCTTCCACCGCGAGGACACCTTCGTGGTCAGCTCGGCGACCTTCTTGACCGCCGCTGCCCGCAATTGCGGGGTGAGCGACTTGTACTTGCGTTCGGCGATCATGCCGCGCCCTCTCCTTCAAAACCGTCGTCGTCGCTCATGCCGTCCGAGGTGAGGTCGCCGTACCGGGAATTAGTGTCGTGAATTCCGGACGCGATTTCCGACGGGGTGAAGATCAGCTGCACAGGGATGCCGGGAGTGCGGGTCTCACCGACCTTGATCAGGAACTTGCCCTGACCGGGCGGCGGCTCTTTCGGCTCACCTTCTTTACGCCGCTCACCGGTGCGAGCAGGCGGTGAAGACCAACCGGTGACCATGTCGGCTTCGGTGCCGGTGAACTTCACGATCCGCTCGAGGCGGTCGATTTCCGCTTCCGGAACAGCGCCGATGACCTTCACGCGGGCACGTTCGATGAACGTCTTCGCTTTGTTCGCCGCCGACACTGAGCCCATGGCTTCGAGGTCGGTGATCGTGTGCGTGATCATCCACAACGCGGTCGCAATCGTGCGGTTCAATCGGGTCAGCGAGTTGACGCGATCGACCATGAACTCACCCAGCCCGAGCACCTGCCAGAGCTCGTCCATGACAGCTTGAAAGCGGCGCTGCGGTCCGAGGCCGGCATCGGCGAGGGCGTGGGCGGCATCGATGGCGGCGAAGCCGTCGGACCAGCACACCAACATGACCGCGGCCTTGAGGCGGGTGTGGCCTTCGGGGATGTGCGAGACGTCGATGCAGATCGCCGGGGCGTCGAGGTCGATTTCGGTGGTGGTGTGGCCGTTGAAGATTTCACCGAACGAGCCCTTGACCAGGCCGCGCAGAGAACGTTGCAGATCGCGGGTCGCTTCGCGGTACTCGTGCTCGCCGACGGCGGCCGCGTTCTCCATCAACTCCGGATGGCCTTCTTTGACGAGCTTGTACATGTCCTCGATCAACGGCGGGTTCTCCGCGGTGAAGCCCTTTTCGTTGTAGAGGATCTCGATGCAGGACGAGATGATCGTTTCCTCGTAGTCGCGCACCGCACTGCCACGGGAAAGTTCGATCAGTCCGGACATGGTCTGCAACTGGCGTGCCCGAAGCTCAGTGAGCATCTTGCGGGCCAGCTCCGGGAACACCGCCAGCCGAGGCAGGATCGAGCCGAGGACACCACCGGCAAGAGGGTTGACCCGGCCGTACCCGTATCCGAGGTCGATGACCTGACCGTCGACGGCCTCGATCAGATTGCGGTAGTCCGGCTTCACGTCGGCGAGAACGAGGGTGGTCACCTTCTGCGCGACGCCGCCGAGCACCATCCGGCGCACGAACGAGGACTTGCCGTATCCGTTGAGTCCGAGAACGAACCCGACCGGGGCGGTGATCAGGCCTTCGACGAACCAGGACAACAGGTCGAACAGGACCGGGGCGCCGGTGAGCAGATGACGCCCGACCGGTGTCCCGATCAGCGGAGCACCGGCGCCGACGGCCCACGGCCACATGCCGGCCGCCTGCGCCGAGGATGCGCGGTATTCGACCTGCCGGCCGACCGAGGCCATCCGGCCACCGCCCGCACCGCGATAGCCGCGGTCGGAGAGCTTGAGGGCAGGCAGGAGGAACCCTTCTTGTTCTTCGCTTGCCTTCTGTGCCTCCAGGTTCCGGCGGCGTTTGTCGTCCATCTTGAGGTGATGACGAGCCAGGACACCGGCCAGGGTGGGGCCGTGGGAGCGCGCCAGCATTTGCCGGCGCTGTTCTTCGGTGAGGAGTTTGACCATGATCGTGCCCCCTATCCGGCCATCGCCGACGGCATGGAGGCGTGCTCGGGCAAGATGACGCCGATGCCGAGGGAGCCGTAGAACCCGGCAGCTTGGTAGCGGTACGCGCGGCGCACCTTCAACCGCGCCTGCACGGACAGGTCCTTGATGATCGCGTCGATCGCCGGAATGTCCCCGTCGAGAGGTTCGGTGATGGTGATCAAGATGCCGAACCGCACCAGGCCGTGACCACGCGCCTGTTCCTCACGGGCACGGGCGGTCGCTTCCACCTTCAACGTCGCGGTGACCGAGCCGATGCCTTTGCCGCCCTGTTCGGCGATCAGCGCGTTCTTGTAGTCGTTGTCGACGATCTTGACTGCATCCGCGGCCGTGTGCGGGCGGTAGACGATCGCGACCCGCTTACGTGGGATGTCGGGGTTCGGCGCGAGGATGCGGCGCAACACGCCTTCGTCGACCGCGCCGGTCGGCGCCATCTCCATTTCCCAGGTCACCGAGCGGGCACCGTCGTGGATGTACTGGTCGAAGCGTTCTTCATGCGAGATCGGGCCGGCATCGGACCAGTCCAAACCGTGTCCTTCCACCGTCGCGTCGGCGCGTTCGATGTCTTCCTGCGAGGCCGGATCGGTGGAGCGGCGAACGAAGGAAATGACGTCCGAGGCTGCCATCGGGCGGACGCCGACTCCGGCGGAGCGCATCGCGGCGCACAGACCGGGAAGCCTGCGACCGATTTCGACGGCCTGCTCCGAAGGGTCCTTCTTACGAGCATCGGTGGTCGCACGGAACGTGACCGCCAAACGGGGAAGAAGTTGAGCCTGCTCGGTGGCGAACAGTTCAGCCGCCTCGTAGTTCGAGTCCTGCGCCAACTGCGGTGCATCCGGTTCGGTCTGACGAATGACCTCCGCCAGCAACCGGTTTCCGGTCTCGGGAACGCAGTCGATCACCGGGACGACCGAGACCACGTCCGAGGTCTGACCCATCGAGGCGAGGACGACACCCCACTCCCCCACCCATTCGTTGATCATCGACTGATCGACCGCTTCATCGCCCTGCGGCCACGCCTTGAGGACCACCGTGTACAGGTGAAGTTTGGGCATGTGGATCATCCCGAACCGGTACCCGGCGGCGTCCTCACCCTCGTAGAGTTTCGTGTCCGCGGCCACGCCGGGCAGAAGTGCCTTCCCGCCGGGGATTTCAGAGAAAAGTCCACCGCGGTAAATGTTTTCGCGCCGACGGCGCGTCCGGAGCCATTGCATTCTCAATACCGTCATTTCGTATCCACTCCGTCCGTCCCTGCCCCACACCAGCGGGGCAGCAACGACGACGGAAACCGCCAACACCGTCAGGCCGACCTTGAAACCACCGACCAACATCGATCCCATAACCGCGATCACCAGCACGAAGCAGACGATCGTCGTGCCCCACGTCAGACCGAACAACCCGGAATTACGTGGCTTGGTCCAGCCCGTGTAGAGCAAACCGTTCTCGTTTGTGGTGCTCATCGCCGTATCGTGTTCCTTCCCAGATCGGTCTGACTACTCGAATACCGGTCCCCGGCAAGGTCTCCCGCGCCGCGATCGGAGGACTTCGCACCCGAGCCGACTGCGCCGATCGCCTTACTCGCCTTCGATCCGCCGCCGGATCCCTTGCCGCCACTGCTCGCGCTGCGCGATCCGCTGGCACCTTGAGAAGTGCGGCCAGATGCCGGAGAGGTCCGCGTGTTCGGCGGCTGACCGAACGCTCCTCCGCGGCCGCCGCCGCGTGAACCACCGCCGCCACCGCCGCCGCCTCCGCCGCCCGGACGACCGCCACCTGCGAAGGACCCGCCACTGTTTCCGCCGCCGGGTCCGCCGCTGAACGCGCCCGCAGACTTGCTGCCTGCGCCGGCCGACTTACCGGCCGCCATCGACTTGCCACCGGTAAATGCCGCAGCACCAGCCATCAACGCCATGCCCGTCGCCGCCGCGCCCGAGCCGCCGGACCCCACGGCCGCGACCGCCGGAGCGATCAACCGCTGCAACGCCGGCAGAACCGCAGCCGCGAGCGCGAGCAAGATGATGCCGATCAAGGACTGCTGGAACTGATCCGCCGTCGGCGTCTGCCCTTCGGTGATTCGCGCCGAGTCCTGAGCGGAAAGGAATGCCATCGCATACACCAGCGCGCCGATGGGCTTGAACAGCAGAAACGCCAGAATCCAGGACACCAACTTCTGGTACGACTGCGATCCCGTACTCGTTCCGGACGCAGCGGCCGCAACCGGCACAGCCGCGACAGCGACGATCAACAAGCCCTGACGGACCACGAGCAACGCAGCTTGCGCCAGCGCGCCCAAGATCCCCACCAGGCCGATCACGAACAGCAGCCCCGGAGAAGCACCGGTGAAGGCGCTGACCGCGAGCATCGAGTTCACCATCCCGATCGGGTCCTTGTTCGAGGTGTCGTCGACAATCCACTCGGCGAACCGGTCACCGGCAAGAGTGGCCAACGCGATGATCGAGGCGAACATCGTCGTCGCGAACACCGTGCGCGCCAACGCCTTGTACGTCTCCTCCGCTTCGTTGAGCAGTGCGTGACGTTTCGCGGCCGCCAGTTTGATGGCCATGAAAATCACCGACGCGGTCAGCAACGCCAACTGAATCCAGCCGGTGTACTCCGTGATCGCCTGGAGCGGCGTCGAATTCGCCAGATCCGGATTCGGCAGCTTGATCCACCACGTCATCGCCATCGTCAACACCTGAGCCATAGCCTCGAGGAACGACTTGACGATGTCGCCGAACTGCGAATCCCACATCTCGTTGACTTTGTCGCCCGCGAAGTTCGTCACCGCCGTGACCGGATTGCCGCCGGCCTCGCACAGCCCACCCGCCGCGTCACCCAAGAAGCCGCCGAGGACGGGGATCGCAGCTGTAGCTACCCCGGCCGCGATACCGCCGACTACATCGCACGTTCCGTTCGACTCCTCCTCCGCCTGTGAATCGCCGGGAGGTTGCGGTGCGTCCTGCGCCGAGGCGACAGAGGCCCCACCGAACATCACCAGCAGTGCGAGGACGAGTGCGAGAACTACTTTCCTGGCCATCGCGTCCACCCCGCTAACGTCGGAGTCGACCCCAGATCGCCCGCCGTGCGCGGAGCGATCTTGACGAACCAATCACCGTCGCGCCACACGAGCTCAAGAGACGCGGTGGTCCATCCGTTTCCGGCGACGTTGTTAGCCGCGTACTCCACTACCGCGTAATCCGGCGACCAGTACTTGAGTCGGTACGCTTCCTGCCGAATCAGCGGCGCACCCAGAGCGCCGGTTCGACCATCGGCAACTGCTTGGCGAGCATCGACCAGGCTTGAGTTCCGCTCCGCTTCCAATTCGGGAGTGGTAGCCACTGCCCGGCGTTCCAAGAATGCGACGGCGCCATGATAGCTCGACTGGGCGCGGTTGACGGTCTGGAACCCGGCCAACGCCGCTCCTTGCGGTGTCTGCGCGAAACCGGTGGCCAGAGCCCCGTCAACCTTCGACGGGCCATCCGAAGTGGAGAACGGCATCGGGAAGTTCTGCACCTTCTGCCACATCACCCCAGCGGGCGGAAGTGCTGCGTAATCAGCCGCGCCCCGGTCCGGTTGGCCGGAACGATCCTGATCGAGAGCGACACCGTTCGGGTTCGGGGGTACTTCGACCCGGAATCCGAGTTCGTCGATGTACGGCAATCCCCAGTCCGAGCGGTCTTGCTGAGGAGAGATCGTCGCTCCCGGCTGAGGCTGCGCGGTCGGTTCGTCGGTCTGACTGCGATTGATCACCACGGCGATCACACCGCCCACTACAACGACGACCACGATGATCAGCGCAAGGTAGAACGTCCATTTGCGACCGATGAAGGACTCGTCCTCGCTGCTCTGCGGCTGCTGCTTCGTGGCCCTCATCGGTTGGCCGCCAATGCAATCGCCGACGACGGAAGCCCGTCGACCGAACTCACCCGGCCGCTGGTCTCGTCGTCGCCTGGGAGCAGTAGCTTCCAGTCCTCGCCCGACCACACCACCGTTACCTGCGATGCGGCGAACGACTGATCGGGGAACGAGGAATACACCGTCACCGCAGCGTTGTCGGCGTTGTAGTCGGTGACCTCGTAGCCCACGATCTTCGGTGCCTCCGCCGGAGCAGGCGGGGCAGTGAACGAGAGCAACTGTCGGCTGATCGCGAAATCGTCACGAGCAGGACCAGGCGCAACACCTGCGGCCACGACACCGGGCCACTGGTGATCCGGAGCGACCGAAAGCCGCACCGTCTGCTGAATCGCAGCGAGCGCCGCGCCCTGCGGATCGTGGGTGAAGCCGCTGACCGGGCCGGAACCGGAGTTGGTTTTCGGTCCCTGATCGGCGACAGGCAACGCGATCGTTTGGTAGTCCTGCCACCGGACGTTGCTCGGCGGTGCCGACACGTCCGGAGCGGCGGTCGTCGCCACGTCAGCGGGAGTATCGGAGTCGTCGGACCCGCATCCTGCCCCGACCGCCACGACAGCGGCAGCCATGACGGCGAACCCTATGCGTTGGGTGAGTTTCATTGGAAGGAAATGCCTTTCGTCAGATGAAGGTCAGAACGACAACAGGGCGGCAGCGATACCGGACGCACCGGATGCCATGACCGAAACGATCAGGATCACGACAATCGTTTGGGCGGAATCTGTTTCGTGTGGTGACTGTGAGCGGGTGTATGCCAGCCGTCCTGCCGCCCAGATCATCGAGATGGTGAAGATCGCGAACGCGAACCACAGCAGGTAGCGCAGCAGGGTCATGATCGGGTCGGTGACTTCCGGCGGGGGCGTCTTGAAGGCCAGAGCCGTCTGTGCGGCCGCCAGTGTGAGGTTCACCATGGGGAAACCCCGCTAGCTGCGGAGACTCCCGCGGTGACACTCAGGACACCAGCGCCGGCCAGTGCACACCACTGCGCCCGATCCGAGCGAGAGCACGGGGTGTACCCCCGAAACCTCTCCCATCCTGTGACCGCAGCCCCGCCGACCGTCGCGACAACCGCGACGATCATGACCAACCACAATGCCCACTGCGCCGCGCTCACTGGATCGGACCCACGAACAGGAACGTGAGCAGCGCGATCACGACAACGACGATCCCGGCGACTGCCAGCAGAAAGCCCCTGTCCAGCACGCGCATACCCGTGGCCGTCGGCCGACCGTTCGCGTAGTCGTCAGCCGCCTTCGCATGGCCCTGGGTGCAGAGACGATTGCCGTACAAGGCGAGCGTGCCGCCTCCGAGTCCGACCAGGAGCATGATCACGCTGGCAATCACGACAACACGACCGTGTTCATGATCGTTCCTGCGCTGGTGGCGATCACACCGCCGATGAGTGCGCCGACGACGATCTTCGGGGATTCGAGCTGGCCGCCGGAGTACTTTTCCCAGCCGAACTTTCCGCCGGCATAGACGAGTGCGCACACCCCGGCGAGGACGACGCCCCACAGCAGCCACCGACCGAGTCGGAGGAATCCTTCGGACTTCGGAGGCGCTTCGGGAGTGAGGTCGATCTGAGCGAGAATGTCGATGCCGGTCTGGAGCGTGTGAATGACCATGTGGTGGGCAACCTTTCAACTTTGTTGGGTTTTGATGCGGGCGATGATGGATTCGCGTAAGGCCTTGCCGAGTTCGGCGATGTCCGCCGGAACGTCGTCGGGGCCACGTTTGCGTTCCGGTTCCGGATCGAACGGTGACCACACCTGCAACGAGGTCGGGTCACGTACCAGCGGATACTGTTCGATCCACCCGACCCGCCACTGCGCCGCTGTGAGCGAGGTGACGAGGTCGAGAGTCTGTTGAATCGGCTTGGGCACCTTGCGCCCTGGCCGATCGGCGACGGTGATCAAACCGACGACCTGGCTGGGTCCGCCTTTGCCCGCCGCGTGCTGACGCAGCAGCTCGTGAGCGCGCACGAGACCGGACACCGTCTCGCGGGCGACGACGGCAACGAACGGACTCTGCCCGCCGTGACCGCCGGGCCACCGGCGACCACATTCAGCGGCCGGCGCGAGAACCTGCGCCAGAGTCGAAGTTCCGGCTCCGCCGTGAGCGCCGAGCAGCCACACCATCGGCTTCGGCGCACCAGGCGGCAGCGGGATCGGTTCGTCCCAGATCGGGGCCACCGCATCAGGAAGACGGACCGACGCATCGGTGAGGTCGACTCGGTGTCCCGTTTCGGCGGACAAGCGTTGCGCGCCCATCAGCGATCACTCCGGCTGTCCGCTGCGCGCACACTCACACTGCGGATCTGCTCGTACGCGGCAGCGGTGTCGGGTGCGAGGTCGGTCGCCGAAATCGTCAACCCCGACGCAAGGTGCTGGTCGTACGGGATTTCCTCGACCGCGAAGACCTTGCCGGTCAGGTGGTCGCGGAGCTGCGAGACATCGGCAGCAGCAGGGCCTGCGGTCTGGTGCGAGATGACCACGATCGTGCGATCGAGTGCCTTCTCTCCGGCGGTGAGCCGGATCGTCTCGAGGACGGCTCGCATCCGGTTGAATGCGTCGGCGCGGCACGGGACCGCGACAACGATCGTCGACCACGGTTCTCCCCGGAGCGACTGCGCACTCTCGCGGCCGAACGCTCGGTGCCCCAGGTCGTAGACCGTGGTGTCGACCTGGGCGCGGACGT
Source organism: Kitasatospora sp. NPDC015121 (assembly GCF_055562955.1). Lineage (NCBI taxonomy): Bacteria > Bacillati > Actinomycetota > Actinomycetes > Kitasatosporales > Streptomycetaceae > Kitasatospora > Kitasatospora sp. NPDC015121. The sequence continues at coordinate 15,362 of NZ_JBVHEH010000037.1, read as the reverse complement.
ACCGATCGACCTGCCGGAAGTCGGGTTCGATGGTTTCGAGCCAGTGGCGGCCGAGGACGTGGGCGCCGGCCGAGGTTGCCGAGGTGGACGCGCTGAACGACTCGTCAGCGTGCAGCGTCTCGGAGGATCCGAACATCGTCTCGATCGAGGTTTCCGAGACGGTCGAATCCGCTCCGCGCTCGACCAGGTCGCCGCCGCCGACCGTGGCATCGACGACAGCACTTGTCGCACCGATGGTCGACCACGCGTTCGCGAGACCGATCGCCGTGGTGGTGCTCCCCGCTCCCCCGCACGCACCGACGACCAACGTCATCGGCGGGACGGGATCGAGAACCTGGGCAGCGGCGGTGGATGTTTTGGTCGCAGAACTCTTCGGTTGGGGAGCGACGAGCGGAAACACCTGGGCTACCGGTGTTTCCACGACCTCCGGTTCCTCACCGAGCCAGCCGAGCCAATCCTGAGAGTTGTCGTTGTCGGTCACGATGCTTTTCCAATCGAGGTGATGAGCGTGCGGCCACCGACATCGGTGACCTTGACGATCTGACGGCCACTGACGCGGGAGCCGTCCAGATAGCGCTGCTCGAGGGTGACGGCGAAGGTGTTCGGTTCGGTTGCGCGGATCTCGACGCAGTGCTCGGTACCAGCGGGAACCGTGTCGATACCGGCTTGCAGTTCTTCGGCGGTTGCCGACTTCACCTGCGCATCGGAGACAAGCAGTGCGCGGGCCTTGGCCCCGTTGCGTTCGACGTAGTAGGCGTGATCGAACGCGAGAATGGCATCGGGACCCGAACCGGTTCCGCCGGGGCCGGACCCGCGAACGACTCCGGCCTCCGTCGACGGCGAGCACCACGACTGCGGAGCCACCGAGCTCGGAGTCTGCGAGGTGGTTGCCGTGCTGGTTGTTGCGGGAGCGATCTCCGCGACGTTCATCGGTGCGTCGTCGTCACCGCTGCCGAGCGCAGAAGCGGCGATCGCACCCCCGCCGATCACAAGGACTGCGACCGCTGCGACCGCGCCGATGACCGCAGCGCGGCCACGCAGGCGCTGCGAGGGTGAAGCCGAAGTAGCAGCCAGGGGCGGCGGTTCGGCCGCTGCCTGGTCCTGCGTGTACTGCATCGCTTCCCGCAGCCACGCCGCGCCGCTGTCGTCGACAGGGACGTCGTTGGAGTCAGCAGCAGCGGCTACAGACGGCACGTGAACGGAATCTGGTTCCGGAGCGGCTGGAGATGAGTCGTCGTCGGACGCGAGGTCCACGACCGGAAGCGGTTCTACCGGCGCAGAGGTCTGCGCTCTCCCGTCCGCCGCAGGCGTGAACGGTGGGAACCACTGGTCGAGAACGGGATTGGAAGACTTGGGATCGTCATTGTTGTTATTTGTCACCATCGAGTCCTTTCTCCGGAGGTCCTGGTGCGGGGTACGAACACCCCGCACCAGAACGCCCGATCAGTTCGCCGCAGCAGTCGGCGTAGCGACCGCCGTGGTCGAAGTGATCGAGGTGGAGGTGCTGGTCGGACGGGGACTCGTCGTCGTTGTCGCCGAAGAAGACGAGGACGGGCGAGTCGCGACCGCCGTGGACGTGGCCTTCGTAGTGGAAGAAGGCGATCCACCTGCACGATCTGCCAGGTCCTTCGCCAACGCGACGAACCAATCGGTGACGAACGCCGTCGCCGATGTCCCGGTCGCCGTGGCCGGCACCGAGCCGTAACCTCCGTGGGCGGCCACCGTGGACGAATACTTCGTCAGCGTCGCAAGGTTGAGCAGATCCTTGTTGTCACTGACGTTGTCCTTGACCGCCGCGAACGCCTGCGTCGTCAACCGAGACGTGGTGGCCGGGGGAATCAGCTTCGTTGCCGCTCCGACCAATTTGGTGCCCAGAAGAGCAACCGCGCCAGCGGGATTGGCCAGCCCGACCGTCGCCAACTCCGCGATGTTCGCTGGGGTCAGAACTTCCTTCGCGACAGTCTTGACCGCGTTGAAGCCGATCGTGCCGACCTTCATGATCGCCTTGATCGCATCATCGGTGGACGGCAACGGAGTCCGAGGATCGGAGGCCACCGCAAGACGCTCGGACAGCGACTTCTTCGGCGCGATCGACAGATTCGCCAACGTCGTACCCGAGATGTCCTCGTTGACCACGGTCACCGCAGTCTTGATCGACGTCATCGCCAGAGCGTCACCGACCGAGGCCAACGACCGAATCGGATCACCCGAGGACAGTTCCGACTGACCGGCAATGTTGGTCACCACCCGCAGGATCGGAGAATCCGGCGGAGCATCGCACGCGAGGTCACCGGACTGGCAGAAGCTCGCCACCCGTCCGGTCAGCGAGCCGTAGTTCTCCGCCACGTCCGCGACCGGCCCGATACCGCCACCAGCAGGAGGGACCTGATCGAGAGCGGACACCTTGGACACCTCAGCGCCGTCTGTTCCCGGAGCAGGCTTCGGGGACGTCTGACCGGGCGAGCCAGGAAACAGCGGTGCACCGGCAGCGCGGGTCGGGTCACCGAACGTGGCGACACCGACAACCTTGTCCGCAGCGATCACGCCCGAGCCCTTGCCGACTTCTTCGGCGAACAGTGAAACCACATGTGCGCCTTGGCTGTAACCGGCCAGGGTGAACTTCGTGTCCGGGCACGTAGCCGCGACCTCCGAAGCCATGTCCCGCAGATTCTGCAAGCCGCCCTCGACGGACTGTGAATACGGCACGTTGCCGCCGGGGACAGCGCCGCCGAACCCGGCCTCGTATGGCACGTACGCGCGGCCGGCCAATTCCTTGTCGCCGTCGACCGCCTTCGCGATCATCGGCATGAACACCTGCGACAACATGCCGGTGTCCGTCGTCGGCGCTGCATCCGGAGCGGACTGCCCAGTTCCCTGCACTCCGAGGCTGAACAGTGCGGGGCACTCCCCCTTCACCAGATCGGTACCGGACGCGGGAGCTGCGTTGGCCAGCGGAGCAAACGAAAGGACCACGGCGGTAGCGCTGACCAGCGACAGGCCCACTACCGCCGACCTGGCACCGGGACCAGCAGTAGAGCTGGTCCCGGTGCCAGTCGAACGAGAACGAGTGAACATCACATCAGATCCCTTGATCGAAGTTCAGAGCAGACAGCGCGCCCACCCCGGATGGACGGTTCACGCCGGGATACCGGCACCGATGGCGTCGGCGATCATCCCCAGCGGAAGGCCGGGCACAGCGGTGTTGGCCTGGAAATCGGTTACAGCCTGGTCGAATGCTGCGACCGCACCTTCGCCGCCGGGCAGCGAGGTCACCGCGTCGCGGATCTGCTGATCGACGACAGGTGCAGCAGCAGCGGTGTTGCGGACTGTGTCAGCGGCCGCGGTACCGACAGGCGGGTTAGCGGACCACTGATCGAGTGTGGTTTCGGTCTGCTCGGTGATGGAGGGCTGGTCGATGTCCGGGATTTCGAAATCGATCGGCTGACCCAAATCGCCTGCACCATAAGCAGATGCGGCAAGAGCGCCACCGGCGCCGCCGACGACCGCGCCGCCGATAGCGGCAGGTACGCCGAGTACAGCTGCACCGATGCCCGCACCCGTTGCCGTGCCGACGACCCCAGCCGGAACGGCGCCGATGGGAGTCACGATCGGAGCGAATAACGTCAGCGCCGAAGTCCCGCCGATGGTTCCGCCGATCAATGCGCCGACGGTGGCGGCCGGGACAGCGGCAGCGGTTGCACCTGCGAGCGCACCGGCAGCGGCGCCGCCGACCTGAGCTGCTGCGAGACGTTCGGCTTCGTCGGCCTCGAGGCCGGTCGAGCGCCAGAAGTCCGTCACCTGAGCTTCGATGACAGCGGTCTGACCGTTGGTCTTGTCCGCGGTGTCCTTGGCGATCCAGTTGGGTCGATCAGCGAGGTAGCGGCCGAAACGGATCTTGTCTTCCGGAGCCTGAATCGGTGCCGTGAACGTCTCGAGCTGCGTCGGGAGGTGAATCGACGTGTAGTCGATCGGCGCAACGTAGTTGTCGCTGGTGTTGGTCGGCGGTGTGTATTCGTTGGTGTTGTAGTCCCAGTTCGGGAGCGGCTGCGCAGGCTGCTGGTATTCGACGGGAGTCGGAACCCATGTCTGCACAGGAGCGGGTTCGGGCGTCGAAGGAGCAGGTGTGGTCACTCCCGGCTGGCTCGGCACCGGAACCTCACTGGTTACGCCAGGCTGATCGCCCGGAGCAGCCACAGCAAAACCAGCCCCTCCGAACGTTGCCACCACCACAGCGGCAAACGAAACCGTAGCGACCGCAGTAGTGGACGGGGCGCGATGACGACCGCCCGAACGTGGCTTCTGGAAATGCTTCATGAGTGCCCTTTCAAACTTGTTGTGGTTCAACAATTGACCGGAATGGTGGACGTGCACGGCCGCACAAAAAGCGAGAGCTACGCGGCCTGTGATCCCGACGCAACAGCGTCGGGAAGTTCGATGGAGCGTGAAAAATGCGCCATGACAACGGATCCCGTGGGAATCAATGAATGTCCGACCGGGCAGAGTCGGGCGCCGACCACGAGGGCGGGTACACATGTGTGCCCCATGGCCCGGCCGGCGCACGGCACAGGTTCGATAACGCGATATGAGGAGACGACGAAGTACTCAGCCGTGCTCGCGTGCTCGCGTTTGCCAGCAGGAACTATCCCGTGGCGATCATTTTCAACGGAAAGCCTTGCGGGATTTTCCATAGTTGCCTCCGGCTGGTTGCGGATTCAACGACACCGCATAAGCTCGAAAGCCTGCGGTCCGGACGCCCTGATGCGAATGGTGTCGCAGGCAGAAGAGAGCCCCAGGGACGGGACCGGTCGCCAAACAGGAGTCCGTCCCTGGGGTCTTTCGCGGTTGCGTATGTGTGGCACGCGATTCGGCATAACCTTGCGCCAGCAACCACCGCAGTCGCATCTATAGCCAGGCGAATTGGCTTGCCTGCGACTGAGCTTTGTCGAGATGCGCAGAGTAGGTGCGTCGATGAATTCGTCTGCATCTCGGCCCTTTCCCCCTTCTCGCCACGCATCTTCGTACTTTATGATCTGATTCTAAAACAGGATGTTACCACCGATGTCCATTGCAGGACACTGGGACGGCATAGATTGGGGTCAGGCAAAGTGATGGCTCATGTGCGGGTGCGAGGAATGAGCCGACGAATCTTGAGGGGGTTTTCGCCCGCTTCGTTGGAAGCTGCACGTAAGGCGAAAAAGCTCACCAGGGGGGAGCTCGGGAGACTTGCAGAAGTAAGCCCCGCTGCTGTGTTGAGTTGGGAAGTGGGCAAGGCTTCCCCGCAGGTCGACTATCTTGCTCGGGTCGTCAATGTTCTCGGTATCACCATGGATGACGTAGTGCTCATCCCGCGAAATGAGAGATATTTGGGAGACCTCAGGGTCTTTCGGGGTCTGACGCAGCCTCAGTTGGCCAAGAAGATTGGAATGTCCACGACCGCTCTGGCTACCGTCGAGCGAGGGCATTCTCGACTGAGGGAAGATGTCGCCGAAAAATTGTCCCAGGGACTCGACGCCACGGTGGACGAGGTTAAGGCTGCATATGAGCGAACCCGTACCCGGCCTCCCCATACGTCGCCGTGAGTTCAACTCCATCCTCGCCTCCCCTGTGTGGCCGCCCGCAAGTAACTCAAACGATCAGTTTTGATCGACTACGCAATCAGAAGTAAACAGCTTCGGGCGATTGTCTGCAACATCCCACGCGCTTCTGCTATGTGACTTTGGTCCGATTCGCGGCGCTGCGGAGTTGAACCATCAGCTCGCCACAGGCCCTCGCCTGGCAGACTTCGATGGCATGAGTGCAATGGACGACCCTCAACAGCCGACCGTCACCTGTGGAACCAGAGTCCGTAGCCAGCACGAGTCCCACCAACGTGCCGGCCGACTTGCCGCCGCGATCAAGGCGCGAGGAATACAGCCAGGGGAACGTGTAGCTCTCGTAATGCGGAATGACATCGAGTTTCTCGAGGTTTCGCTCGCGGTGGCCAGCTGCGGCGGAAATCCGGTTCCAGTCAATTGGCACTGGACTGGCTCAGAGATCTGTCATCTCCTCGGCGACAGCGGCGCGCGACTGGTAATCGCGCACACCGAGTTCATCAGTAGCGTCGAAGATGCTGTTTCTCAGTTGCAGAACCCCGTCGACATCATCGAAGTAGCTATGCCTGGTGAACTGCTCGCAGAGTTGGGAGTGAGCAGTGAACTGGCGCGCCCTAGCGGCAAATACGTCACGCTCGAGGAGTTGCTCAGAGAAACCGAAACGCCATTACCTCATCAAGAGGGTGCCATCGTCGACTCCATGGGAATGGTCTACACCTCCGGAACAACAGGACTACCCAAAGGGGTACTGCGAGAACGGATGTCCCCGCATCAACTTCTGTCGATCGCAGGCGGAACAGCGACAAGAATGGGCCTTACGCCCGGCGGACAGATGTTGGTCGCAGGTCCGATGTACCACACCAGCCCGAACGCGCTTGCTGTACTTGCGTTGCGGATGGGCACGAACATCACGATCATGCCCAGGTTCGATGCCGAACGCTTCCTTCAGCTCATCCAAGAGCACCGGATCGAGCAAGCCAAAATTGTCCCCACCATGCTCTCTCGCTTGCTCTCACTGCCTGCTGAGACCCAATCTCGGTACGACGTCAGCAGCCTGACACATTTGATTCACTCGGCCGCGCCGTGCCCGCCCGAGGTGAAGCGCCGTTCGATCGAATGGTTCGGCAATGCTCTCATCGAGTTTTACGGGTGCTCCGAAGCCGGCACAATTACCTGGATTAACGCAGAGGAATGGGCTCAACATCCAGGTAGCGTTGGCCGGCCGGTTGACGGGGCTGAGGTTCGAATTGTGTCTAGTGATGGCGTCGTGTTGCCTGCGGGCGAAGTTGGCGAGGTGTATGTGAAGGGAGCCGACTACTGGCCCAAGTTCTCGTACATCAACCATGACGCCGCCGACCGCAGTCCACTCCCCGGGTTCGTCACGGTTGGAGACCAAGGCTATGTCGATTCTGATGGTTTCCTGTATCTGACTGGTAGGACCAGCGAGGTCATCATTTCCGGAGGAGTCAACATCTATCCGGCCGAGGTCGAAAACGCAATCATGAAGCTCACGACTGCCGAAGACGTCGCAGTGTTCGGAGTTCCAGGCGGAGAGTTCGGTGAGTCCGTCGCCGCTCATGTCATCGCGAGGCCAGGAAGCAAACTGACCATCGAAGGTATTCGACAAGCGCTCAGCACAGAATTGGCGAAGTACAAGATCCCCACAACACTTGAGATCGTCGATTCACTACCTCGCGAAGATTCGGGCAAGATTTTCAAATCTCGACTTATTGCTCAGTATCTCTAGGGGATCGGTGCCTCGCGTCGTCGATCATTCGCCGCCACCCGTAGCGGAGCAGAAGATTCACCTGCTTCGCTACGCGGCGCACGGTGAAGACCGAGAGACCGCTGACGACGAAGAAGCACGCGGTCAAGGCAAGGGCCACGCTCACCGGCGATTCGATGTTGATCCGGTCGTAACCCACTAGGTGTGCGCCGACACCAATCAGCTTCCATGCTCCCCATGCGACGCTGACTCCGCAGCCAATAACCGTCAGAGACCTGCCGAAGTCATCGGTATGTTTCCAGGTCAGATAGCCAAGGAGTCCGAAAGGAACGACCATCCAAAGCACGAATACGAGTTCGTAGACCATGACCGCAGGGTCTGATCCGTATTCGTTGAGGAAATCCGTAGTCGGGGCATATCCGCCAGACAAAGCCACCCGCAGGATGAATGTGCTGGCCACGGCCGCGATCGCCAGTACCGCGAAATCGCGTTTTATTGCTGGCTTAGACCAATCCACCTCATTGGTGCGGTACGCATGGATCGTCGCCGTCATCAACGTCAGCAGCGCCCAGCCGCCCATCACGGTGAACGTAGCTCCCCAGATACGGTCCTCGGTTTCCAACGGGGTTCGGGTTCCGATCGGCAGCAGCGGCGCGTAGGTGCGCAGCGCAAGTGCGTAAAAAATGAACCCAACTCCAAGCAGTGACCGCTCTCGGCGTTGGAGGATCAAACCCCTCAAGAGAAGGACAATGCCGGCGGCAAACAAAGCATAGGAAGCCCAGGAGGCGATCACACGCGGCCTGTCATCGCGGCCGCGAGTCAAACGCAGAGGTCAACAAGTGGGTTGGAGCCGGCAGCCTGCCCGCCGGGCGCAGCGATCGGGTTGCTGCCAAACCGACCTTCCACGCAAAGACTTCGCACTCCAGTTCCCGAAATACCCCAGCCAGCCGCGCAATCGGGGTGAGATCCTCCCGATGCTTCGTGCATCGATGGCCTTTGATCAGGTGCCACACTTCGTGTGCGAGAACGTACAGCTGGTGATCTTCGGGACTCTCGTCCGGCCCGCTTACGAAAGCCGCCCCGCCCCCACCGGTCAGCTCTTCGAGTGCCACGCCCGACAGGCGACTCCCTGCGGGCAGTCCACTTAGTCGATGAACGGGACGGCCGAGCTCGTGCGAAACATTCTTCAGAAAGGTCTCGATGCTGAATGGTGTTCGCACAGTCACCCGGACGTATGAATCCATGCGCCGGCGGGATTGCGCGCTCATGAATCCTGCGCTTCATCGCGTTTGAGGAGATCGTTCGCCTCCCGCACCAAGCGAGCGAGCTGGAGACGGTCCGCCTCTGTGAGCTTCTTCCCTCTCAACCCTGCAATCTGCATTCCGCTCTCGGCTAGCGCTCGATCAAGTTCGTCGGCTGGCGGCGTCGGCTCGCCCGAGAAGTAGTCCAGATTCTTGTCGAAGTATCGACCGATCGCTTCCAAGACAGGGACGTCGACTTTCCTCACACGTCCCGTGCGGATGCGGTAGATGTACTGCCGATCGATCGGGCGTCCCACGGCTCTGCTCACATAGTCAGCGACCAAGGCGTTCGCCACCTTGTTTCCGCGTGGCCAACGGTCAGTGAACAGTTCTTCGACACGAGTGGCCAGCGGAGTCGCGCTTCGTCCCATGAGCAACATTTTCTCACGCCCCGTCATCTCAGCCAGAGGATCTGCGGTCTGTTTTAGAGTCAGGCCTTACTATAGTCAAGCCGTGAAGATTTTTTGGACCAGGAATCGGCGCGCCTCCGCAGAGTGCCAACGTTACAGGTCCAGAATTAGCGGAACCGCGGACAGGGAGGAAGCCATGCCGAGCAAGGGGACTCACAACAAGGTCGGACGCCCGAGCCTTGGAGAACGTAAGCGGCTTGGTCGGGTGCCTGACGAGCTGTACGAGCTCTTGGAGATCGAACGGAAAAAAGCCGGCGTCTCTTCAGTGAGCCAGTACGTTTCCGACTTGCTCTGCCTCCGCGCTGATCGCCCTGATCTTGTCCGCGAACTGAATCCGAATCAGGAGGTGCTGCCGCTCACAGCTGCGTAGTCGCCACTACAACATCTGAATAGCTAGAGCGCAGTAGTACATCTACATACGACAAAACCCTGGCTCTCATGCCGGAGAAACCAGGGTCCGTCCTTGTAGATAGCGAGTTCGCCGCTCGCGACTACTGCATCCCCGAAGGGACTTACCGTGCTAGGTACGTCTCAGGGTACATCGCGCCCTGATGAAGATTCAACAACTCAGTTTTCGCGAGTCGCACTGTTTGATGCGGCCGCGACCGTACAACGTCCGTATTGCGGTAGCAGCCCTACGCGGCGCCGCTACGGAACAGCTCGTACTCCTCGCAGAATGAGGGGCCATCTGTACGGGCACCAGTGCCATTCGCTGACCCCTGCGTACCTCAACGCGCTAGGGGGCCGCGAAGCAGCGTGCCGCCGCTACTGCCAAGTTCGCCTTGAACTTGACGAGGGCGCGCACGCAGGTCTTGCTTACTGGCAGGGGCAGCAGCACTGGGTCGAGGTTTGTGTCCGAACGGCGTACACCGCGGAATACAACACCATCCGCCCGCAGCTCGTCGCCAACACCGGTGGAGGCATCAGCCTCAAAACACTCCTGAACGTCGCAGCTGCAATGGCCGGCGCCGCCGACTTCAAAACCGGACGCAACAGCCGCCTCACCATTGCGACCCTCGTCGAACGCACCGGCCTTGGCGAACGCACCATCCAACGCGCCCGCGAGACCCTCAAACTGTTGCGTGTGGCCACCGAAGTACTCCGCGGCCGACTACGCCGCAGAGGCGAACGGTTCGGCTCCCATCGCTTCCAAGACCGAGGCCGCGGCTGGGCATCTGTCTGGGCATTGCATCCACGCAAGCCTGTGGATAACACCCGCATCGTCGTCGACGGATCTATACAGATGGCACCCCACCCCCGCAGGGGTCAGTTTTGTATCCCTTCCTCTCGTAGAGAGGTTCTAACTACTAAACGATCTGTGGATAAACGAGCCGCTCCGCGGCGCAAGGAGTCCAAGGCGGACGTCGAGAAGGCCGAAGCCATCAGGAAGGGCTTGTTGCTCGCATCCAAATGGCTCGGAAACCCGCGAACTCCCGCTTGGGCGCGCCAGCACACCCCCCGAGGATGGGCACCCGCACTGACCGACCCAGCTGCACACGGTTGGACGGCCGCGGATCTCAACGACACGATCGACGCCTGGAGCAAGGCCACACGGATGGCACCAAACCCGAAGCACCCCATCGCGTTCATGCGCTGGCTCATGAAGCAGCAGGATCTCGCCTTCGCCCCGCACGTTCTCGCTCAAATCGCCGCTGACCAGGAAAAAGCCGAACGGGAACGACAGGCAGCAGAGTTCGAGGCGGAACGCACACGCTACGCATCAGCCGCGGCCGAGGACTCCCCCGGCCGCCAAGCGGCACGTTTCGTCGCCCGCCGAGCCACCGACAGCGCCCGCATCCGAAAGACCCAAGCATCCGCGCGCGAGAATGAAAACTCGCCCGTGTGGATCACCCATCTCTCAGATCGGGGTAAGCGATGAACGGAAAACGCCCGTCCGCAAAGCCGCCCGTCAAACGCCGGCCGCTCTCCCCCTGCCAGACCGTCCCCCAGATCCACGAACGGTTGCGCACCGGCGCAAAGACGATCGTCATCGACCACCGCAACGACGAACCCCTAGAACTCACCGACGCCGAGCTGCCCGACGGCATCACGATCCGCATCGTCGGCGTCTCACGGGTCATCATCACCCGCCTGACGCCCGAAACGAAGCGCAGTGCCCAGATCGTGGCCACCGACGCCGCACGATCCCAAATCTTCGGGCACGCAACTCTCTTCGCCTACGGGAACGCCCATACCGACGCATTCGACACCACACGCGTTCGCGCCACCAACCGCGCCACAAGCAACCTTGTCGACGACTCCTTCGGCGACGTCGGAGAAGACACCGCCACCTATGCCTACGACAACGCGACCGTGCACTCCCACGACCAAGCCGCAGTGCACGCAACAGACCGGGTTTCACTCGTTCACCAAAGCTCGACGCCGGCCGAGGTCGAACACGGAGTGACAGTCTTCGGTCCAGCACGAAACAACATCCGACTCCGGGCGAAGGAAACGTGAGCCGAATGATTGTTCATTTTGCATCTGGCGCCGTGCGTCCGGAGCAATGAGATGGCTCTGCGGAAGGACGCAAAGCCTGGCTGGTGGCGCATGCAAAACTGGCAAACGCGATCCGAAGTTGAGGACCCAAGCCCGGCGAGCAACCGCAATAGCCTTCCCCTCCCCTATCCACTTTGAAGGTAGAGCGGGACATGCACCCACCGTGCGGCGCCACGGCTCGGCTTCGCAACCTGCAATTTTGCGTGATGACGGCGGCCCGAAACGGAAGTAGCGCCACCCCGAGCGCAAAATGTCAGCATTACTGCCAATAGCAGCAAATCGTGTTTGAGTGAGGGTTGGGCCCCACGAGGCCCGTAATGGCAGGAATGACAGTGATACCAGTATTCCTGCTTTCGGCGGCTCGCCTGGTGGATTTTGCCGGCAACGAGGACCCTGTCTGGCTCTAATGCTGGTAATGCTGCTATTAGCAACATGCACGTCAGTGAGGTTTTCGTGACATTTTGCGAACGTGCCAGTAATGCCAGCAATACTGGCATTGGGTCCATTCCGCCGCAGCCATATTTGAGATTTCCAACGGCTAGCAGTAATGCTGGCATTACTGCTATTGCTTGCATTACTGGTTATCGCGTGGAATGCTGTCAATACCGTCAAACGCGCCAATGCTGTCGAAGGAGAGCAATGCAGACCGACTTTCGCGAAACACGTAAAAGGGTGATCGCCGTCATCAACGGCAAGGGCGGCGTCTTGAAGACGACCCTGACAGCCAACGTCGGCGGAGAATTGGCAGCCTCTGGTCAGAAGGTTCTGCTCGTCGACCTCGACCCTCAGGGAAACCTTGCCGAAGACCTCGGGTACACCAGTGAAACCGGTGATGATCAGGGGAGATCGCTTGCCAGCGCAATCGCATTCGGCGGCGACGCAAAACCCATCGAAAATGTCCGTGCAAATCTCGACGTCCTTCCCGGGGGAGTGCACCTCGAACAAGCGACAGCCGCTCTAACCGCTATGGCGTCCAAAGATCCAGATGGAGCAAAGCTCGCCCTTGCAAGGGTCCTTGCTCCAATGGCGGCCACCTACGACATGGTCCTCATCGACTGCCCGCCCGGCGACGAAACCTTGCAGACAGCAGCGTTAGCGGCCGCAAAATGGGCATTCGTGCCCGTCAAATCCGATGCATCCAGCCGAAAAGGAATGGCAGCCGTGGCGCACCGTATCGACGCCGTCGCTGCTATCAACCCCGACCTGGATCTACTGGGCGTCGTTCTCGTAGCCGTGGGTACATCAGCGAAAACCGTGCTCAAACAAGCAAGGTCTGCGATTGCAGAGGCGTTCGGCAACGACGACGTCGTTTTCACGGCCACCGTTCGTCACTCCGAGGCCACCGCCCAGGCAACACGAGAGCGGGGCATGCTCGCAGCCGAACTCGATGCAGTCGTCCGAAGCGGTCCGAAATGGTACGACGTCATCAAAGGCAACGCCGAGCCTCAGGCTCTCGCGCCGAAATCGTCCAAATCCGTTGCAGACGACCTCTTTGCAGTTGCGCAAGAAGTTGTCACCCGCGTTGCAACAGCGGAAAGAGAGGAAGCACGGGTATGAATGACCGGCCCGACCGAAAGCTCACGGCGCTACCTCCGCGGAACGTGACTGGTGACCTGTCTCGAATGCAGAGATCCAACCGCACTCCCGCGCCGGTCGCCCCGCTTCCACAGCCCACACCGTCAGTGGTGGAAAAGCCTAAGCCCAAACGTATTACGGTTTACGTCGACCAAGAGGTATTCAGTCGCGCCCGAGGTGCTTACCGAAACACAAGCCACCTCGAGGACGACAAATCCTGGTCGCAATTCGTCGAGAAAGCGCTGGCGGCAGAGGCGGAACGCCGGGAGACAGTGCACAACAGTGGCAACCAATACGAAGCAGAAACCGGCGCACTTCCCAGCGGCCGCCCAATCTCAGACGACTGACCTACACAACGAAGGAGCCCCGCCGGATGCAACCGGCGAGGCTCCAGACCGGGAAACCACTTGAAGGAAGAAACCCGATCATGACCGACTTTAGCCTCAGGGCTGCCCGTATTCAGCTAGGCGCATTGCTCGCCGCACTCGCACTCGCAATCGTCATCGCACTCGGCATCACCACCGGCGCATTCATACTCTCCTTCGCCGTGCAACGAGACCTCGCCCGGCAAGCACTTATCCCGGAAAATCTGACCTGGATTTTCCCCGCGATCGTCGACAGCGCAATCCTCGGCTCCACCATCGCCATCGTCATCATCAGCAAGCTCAAGATGAACCGACGTGACAGAGGCTTCTACATCGCCCTCGCAGTCAGCGTCGTCGTGATCAGCATCCTGGGCAACGCGTACCACGCCTATCACGCAGCAATCGCTGCACAGGAGTCAATCGATGGTGGGGGAGACCTCGGGTTCATTCCACTAGCGCCGGCCATCGCAGCGGCCATAGCGATCATTCCGCCGGCCCTGGTCCTGGCATTCACACACGGCATCACGATCCTGGTGAAGGCAGTCGGAATGGCATACGCCGCCTACCGTGCGATCGTCGAAAACGTCACCGACAGTGAGCATGCAAAGAGCATTGCGACTGATCTGACCGTGAGCCGGGAACCTTTCCGCGACTCCACCTCTCGCGGAGAGACCGATCCCAATGTTGCAGAGCTGGTCGAAGCGGAACGAAACGAGGACACGACAAACACGGTGACACAGATCGACCGGGGAGACGATCTTGCGGACTTTGCAGAACCGTTTTTCGCCGACGCAATGATGGCTGAACGTCACGACGACTTCGACCCTCAAGAAACCGCGACAGAGGCACTGAACCGTCAAGACACCGAAGAGGCCCAAGCCGCCGACGGCGACACCGCAATGGACGACCTCATGGCGTTCATCGCCACCTCGAATCTCAAGAAGGACGTGAAGGACACCGCAGTCCGCAAGCTCACGAACCCGAACCTCACATGGGAGACCATCGCGATGGAATCGAAACCGCCCGTCGCAATCTCGACAGCGTGGCGCCGGTACGAGAAGTTCGATATCGCAGCCCGGGAAGCAGGATTCACGAGCCCGCCACTGCCCGACCTCCGGTCCTCAGAGAACACCACCGACCGCGAACTCGCAGCAGCGCACTGACACCGGCGAGGCCCAGCGCCTCAGCAGCCCCACCCTCAAAAACAACAGAGGTCCTGGCAGTGCAGCAACACCACCAGGACCAAGCCACAGAAAGCACCTGTGACCATGAGCAATACTATTCGGCCCCACATCGGCCGCCCCACCGGCAGCACCGCACGCACCACACAAGCCCGAGCAGTGCGAACACGAGAAGCGATCGTCTCAGTAGCCGCACAACACTTCGACACCGACGGATACGGCGCCAGTAGCATCAATGCCATCCTCGCTACCGGAGCATTCACCAAGGGCGCCATCTACTTCCACTTCCCGTCCAAGGAAGCCATCGCAGGGAGCCTCATCGCTGATTGGAACCGAACCGTCAACGAATCCATCAGCGAAGCAACAGCCACCGGCCCGAGCACCACAGCGGGGGAGAAGCTGACAGCGATCTTCACGTCCCTCGCACATCAAATCGCCGAGAACACCAACCTGCGCGCCGGGATGAAACTCACCCTCGAACCCACCATCGACAACGGCGCAGCCTTCGCTTACTGGGTCGATGCCATCAGCGACATCATCGAAACAGCCCTCACCGAAGGTGAACTCACTGACACCCCCACCACACACCGACTCGCATGGAACCTCTGCGCCGGCACCATTGTCGACGGCCATCGTAAGCTCCCCACTGGCGGCCATTTATGGCGCATTTTGTGGCCATGGTTTCTCCCCGCGTACGGCCAGATAGTTCCCCAC